>JAGVLI010000964.1 GCA_020054355.1 Planctomycetales bacterium
CTCAACGCCCATGATGACGCCGGTGATGTTGCCCGGCTGCGTGGTGGACTGCTGGAGAATCGCCTCGACCTTTTCGCCGCGCGCTTGATTCAAGATGCCGCCGAAGGTCGGGTTGCCGGTGAGGTTGATGGCGAACGAACGGAGGGTTTTTTCGACCGGAGCCTGGCTGTCGTAGCTGACGGCGCTGACGTGGCCGTTGCCCAGGTCTTGCAGCACCATGCTTTTCAGCAAGTCGTTGATGTCCTGTACCGGAAACGAGAGGTCGATGCGGCTGTTGCCTTCGACCTCGCCTTGTCGTTGGAAGAAGCCGACGCCGCTGCTGAACAACACCACCTGATTGATCGGAAGTTGCGCGGCCGGCGCACGATTGGCCGCTGCGGCGGGCGGTGGGTCGCCCGGCTTGGCCGCGGAAGAAGCCTTGTACGCGAACAGCCCGGCCAGGGCCACGCCGCCGGCCAGGGAAGCGGTCAACAGAGTGCGTCGCATGGGGCCGTACCTCCAATTATGTGCGGGAAGCATGGGCAAGTTTGCCAGACTGAAAGTGTCGCGAAGATGCCATAGCATGACGAAGCACGCCCGACTTCCCAACGTGGTCCGCGTGCCGCGAAGGCAGTGCTTGCTTGAAGTGCGGCGCGGGGTAGTTCCGGAGAGCCGAGCGATTGTCGCTGGGTGCCATGCTTGGGCGGCGACTGTCACGGGCCAGGGCCCTTTCGGTGCCACCGCCCAAGCATGTCGAGCCGCTGTCAGTTCACATGCTTGGGCGGTGGCACGGACTTCACCTGATTACCGGCAGTCGCCGCCCAAGCATGGCATTGCGTCAAGCTAAGCCTGGGAAAGGGGAAGTTATGGAGGAAGCATAGCGGAAACCTTTCGACAGAGGTCCTGCGGGTGAAAGTCCCGCTCCGTAGAGTCTGGCCAACAGCGGAAGCGAGTCTTGCGTCCGGCGCGGGCAACCGCGTCGGGCGAGGCGTAGACAGCGCGTGCCGCAGCCGGGTTATCCAGCCCCGAAATCGTGGGTTCGTCGTGGGAGCCTTCGTCGTTGCCATTACGGGGGCCGCGCCGAGGACAGCGTACCGGCCTGCTGTCCTGGGTCCTGCCGGGGTCGAAGCACCGGGCAAGAGCACCAGAGGACCTCCCAGGAACTTGAGAGAGTCCGCCGTCTCCAACCCGAAAGCAGCTGGCGCGGGGCTGCCAGACCGCAAAGCTCCAGGGTCCGTGCCGGCGTCAGGCACGCGGCCGCCAAGAACACAGGCGCGCGGGTTGGTCGCGTGGCCGCGTACTCAAGCGGCCCGGTACGGATGTGCGGACGTCGCAGCGTCTCATAGTACCGCGGACGCGGGGGAACCGACCCCGAGGGACCCCGCCGAGGGAAGGGGACGCCTGGTTAAGGAACCGTTGGAGGGAAACATGCCTCGGACACCGAGCCGGGACTCCATGTTCACGCAACGACAGCGGATAGCGGAGTTGGCGCGGCGCGCGCTGCTGCACCAACGGGTGCGGGACGGAGACTCCTCGGTCTACCGGCTCGCAGCGAAACCTTGACTGGACGAACCGGATGCCCGAATGGGGCACGTCCGGATCTGTGGGAGGGGCGGTAGGCCACTACCGCCCCGACCCGGCCCCAGCCTTTGGCTGTGCCAAGCAAATCGGGAAGTTGTTTTTCGCCGATTGCAAAATAGGACGCCTTGACTTCCCCTTCAGACCTCCGCGCGCGTTTTTCGTGATAGGTTTCGGCAACCCGCACCGTAACCAGTGCAAGCGGACACCTGGCTGCCTCGCCGCTGCCTTTTACCTTTCGACGGAGTTGCACATGAAGGGTCTTCTTTCGCGGTTGTGGCGTTCCTCCCGTCCAGCACGCAAGCCCCGGCGCGTGCCCCTCGGTGTCGAATTGCTGGAAGACCGCGTAACTCCGACCGCCAACCTGCTGGTTTCCACGTCCGTGTCCTATCCTTAGCAGCGTTTCATGGAATTCACGCCCAGCGGGGCATTGGTGCGGTCGGTGGTCGTTCCGCCCGGCGGCCCGCAACAGGAGGCCCATGACCTGATCGCTGACCCAACCGGCGACGTGCTGGTGTTCAACGGCACCGCCAACCCCTATCTCAGCACCTACGATGCCGACACGGGCAGCTGGTCGCAGCGGACGCTGTCCGGCTGGAGCACGTCCGGGTTGTCGTCCGGCGGCATTGCCCTGGCAGGCAACCGTGTCTTCGCTACCGACATGATGACTTCCGGATCGGGCACCCCCAGGGGCATCGTCTGGTTCGACCGCGTCACGGGGGCATCCGGCCGCTTCGCCACCAATTTCAATCCCATCGACCTGACCGTCGGCAAAGATGGCAAGCTCTACGCCCTGGACTCCTTCGGGGCGATTCAGGTCTTCAATACGCAGTCGCTGGCGCTACAGCGGACCTTGACGCTGCCTGGCAACATTGGCGGCGCGACCCAGTGGTACGCCGGCATTGCCGTGAACACCAACGGCGACATCTTCGCGGCCACCTCGTCGAACAAGATCGTGCATCGCTTCAACACCAACGGCGTGCTGCAGAACAGCGTCTCGGTGCCAGGACCGGGCGGCTTCTTCGGCTGGTTGACCGACATCGACCTCTCGGACGATGGGCAACTGGCGGTCGGCACCACCTCGGGCCACATCGTCCGCATGACCGCCGGGCTGACCAACGTGACCTACCAGACGGTCAGCAATACCACGACTTTCGTTGCCTTTGCGCCCCCGAGCGGGCCGCCGTCCTTGTCTGTCAGCGACGCCACGGTGAACGAAGGTGCCGGCGGCGTCACCACGGCAACGTTCGCCGTCACGCTGCTCGCTGGCGGCGATTTCATCGCCGGCAGCGGTACACTGACCTTCGCTCCGGGCGAGACGAGCAAGACCCTGAGCGTGGCCGTGCTCGGCGATACCGCAAGCGAAGCGACCGAGACTTTCCGCGTCGAACTCGCCAACCCGACCAACGCGGTCTTGCAAGACGCCGTCGGCATCGGCACCATCGTCAACGACGATACGGCACCAACGATTTCGATTCTCGACTCGACCGCGACCGAGGGCGACAGCGGCAGCGTCAACGCGACCTTCACGGTCTTGCTCAGCAGCGCTTCGACCAACACGATTACGGTCGATTGGCGGACCTGGGCAGTCTACACGGCGGCGGTGAGCAGCGATTTCGCGGATTCCCAGGGGACCGTGACCTTCGCGCCGGGCGAAACTTCGCAAACGGTGACGGTGCCCATCCTGGCGGATGCCGTCGATGAGAGCGACGAGACGTTCATGGTCGTGATGTCGAATGCCGTGGGCGCGACGTTCGCCGACAGCCAGGCGCTGGGCACCATTCTCGACAATGACCCGGCCGCGCCGGGCACTTCCCTGGGCGCGGTAAGCTCCGGCTACGCCGCCGACGACGACGGCAATGGCACCTTCGATCAGTTCCTGACGACCGACTCGAACGGCCAGCTGCCGGTCTACAACTCGGACACTTTCGCGCCCGAACGCCGGGCCATCCTGGAGTTCAGCGTCAGTTCGGTCAACGCCGCCGCCGTGGGTTCGGTGACGTTCGACTTCCGCCAAACGAGCTACACGTTTGGCCCGGGCTACGAAACGGGCTCCGTGGAGATTTACGGCTACGCGGGCAACGGCTCGGCCAGCCTGGCGGATGCGACCAGCGCCGGCGCCGTCTTTCTGGGAGTCTACGATCCGAAGGACGACACCGGCCCTCATAGCGTCGCGCTGGACCGGACCGCCATGCTGTCGCTGGTCGGTTCGGGCAGCTACGTGGGCCTGCGACTGGTAGGCATCTCGAATGCTGAAAGCACGTTCTACGCGCCGACCGGCTATTCCCCGCCGGCGCTCGTCTTCCACGCGCACGCGGTCCCGCCGGCCGTGACGGTCAGCATCGGCGACGGCAGCGCGGTCGAGGGCGATCCGGACGGCGGCAGCCCTTATACCGACCTCGTCTTCACCCTGACGCTCTCCGGAGCGAGCACGGTCCCCGTGGCTGTCACCTGGCAGACCGCCGACGGCGCCGCGCTGGCCGGCTCCGACTACGTCGCCAGCCGGGGTGTGGTCGTGTTCAACCCTGGCGAGACAGTCAAAACCATCACGATTCGCGTCTACAAGGATACCGTCCACGAAGCCGATGAGACCTTCGGCGTCCAGCTGCAGAACCCGAGCAATGCGGCCATTGCTTATGGCAATGCGCTGGCCAGCATCATGAACGACGACCCGCTCTTCTGATGCGAAGGCCCCGCCGTCCGCCGATGTAGCGTTTTGGTTGGTGACGAACCGTTCGCGCCGGTTACGCCGGCGCCAAACGGTTCGTCGCCATTTTTATCGCGCTGCCTCGCCATTGATTGGCCGCTGCCAATCGCCATTCGCCTGCCGCGCACGGCGCAATTCTATGCGGTGCTGCTGGTTCCTGGACCCTGCCTCACCGCCGCCGGACGACTCGCGCACCGGGGAACCTGGACGAAGCCCAAGGATTCTGATGGCCTGTTCCCCGAGTCCGACTACAATCGAAACGCCTTTCCGAGCAGCCTAGAATGACTTCCTACCTTGCCGTTTCACGGCCATGCCGGATTGCGCCGCGAGAGACATCGACATGCTGGAAATCAACGAGCGGATTCGCATTCCCGACGACGAGTTTCATTGGAGCTACGCGCGATCGGGCGGGCCAGGCGGGCAGAATGTCAACAAAGTCGCTTCCAAGGCGGTGCTGCGCTGGGACCTCGCCGCCAGCCCCAGCGTGCCGGAGGATGTGAAGGCCCGCTTACGCGCTCAGCAGCCGGGGCGCATCACGGTCGAAGGCGAAATGCTGGTGACCTCCGAACGCTTCCGCGATCAGGAGCGCAATCGGCAGGACTGTCTGGAGAAGCTGGGCGCCATGCTGCTGCAAGCCGCCGTCGTCCCCAAAGCCCGGAAGAAGACGAAGATCAGCAAGGGCGCGAAACGGGCGCGGCTAGCCGACAAGAAGCGAAACTCCGCCCGCAAGCAGGAACGGCGCCGCCCAGCAGACGACTGATAGAAGGAACGGCTGCTCGCCTGGCCGCGGCACGGGAGTAAGGTGTCTTGCTTTACCAGCCGGCAAGGGCGGAGAGTCTTCCCGGCGCCCCGCTGGGAGGAGGACGGCCGACCGCTCGGCGAGTTGCTGCGCAAGCGCGGACGCGGCGGTCGAAGAGGTTCGGCCCGCCGTGTAACCGTTCGCGGAACAGCCAGGGCGTCGGGGCATCCCAGGAGGAAGCCGCCGACGCCCCAGGTTCATACCAGCAAGACGCATCGAGAAGTTCGCGGTCTGTCCGCCGCGTCACTTCGTTTCCTTGATCTTGATGTTCTTGAAGTGAATCTCGGCGCCTTCCGACTGCCAGCCGATGGGGCCTTCCGTAATTTCGCCCTTGCCAGTGGCGACCTGGGTGCCGTTCAGCTTGACGGTCAGTTCGCCGTCCTTGCTGATGACTTCGTACAGGTTCCACTCGCCCACCGGCTTGATGGCCTTCTTCTGGGCGTCGGCGTCCTTCTTGAAGGAACCCTTGGCGCCGCCGATGGCGAACAGGTTGCCCATGTCCTTGTTCATGCCCTGGGCTTCGATGCACTTCGGCCAGACCTTGTGGTCGCCGGTGATGTGGATCAGCACGCCGCTGTTGCCGCCGAACTTGGAATCGTCTTCCAGGCCGGCCGGCTTGGCGTACTTGACCTCGAATTTCAGGTGGTAATTCTTGTACGGCTTCTCGGTGGCGAAATAGCCGTTCGGTTTGCCGCTGCATTCGATCACGCCGTCCTTGACCTTGAACGTATCGTCCTTGACGCCGACCGTCTTCAGGCCGGTCAGGTCCTTGCCGTTGAACAGCGGAGTAAAGTCCTTGTCATCGTCGGCGGCGGCAGCCGAGCCGAAGACGAGGGCGGCGGCCAGCCAGGCAAAGAGCGGCAGGCAACGCAGACGGGTGAAGCGCATGGTGGGACCTCTCTTGTGATGGAGCAGTTTTTCCGGTGCGGTTTCGGCTGCCACCGCGGCAACCGGGCCGAACCGGAAGGGGATTCTACGATGCCCTGCGGCCAAGATCAATCGGCTCGCGGAATTTCGCGGCGGTTTCACGCCGCCAGCGCCTGTTGCAGCCGTAGGGTCCGCTGTGCGGACCATTCGACGATTCAAGGTCCGCACAGCGGACCCTACGAGTGAGCCAGCGCCTGTTGCAGCAATTGCAGCAAGCGATCGACTTCGCGCCGGGTCTCGGCGTCGAGTTCCCAGCGGTACGGCCGGCGGCGGCGTTCCGAGGTAAATAGACCGCGCTGGCGGAGAATGTATTTTTCGATGGCCAGGAAGCCGTCGAGGCCGGCCTGCATTTGCAGCGCCACGATCGCGCAGATCGGAAAATACAGCCGATAGACCGCGGCTTCATCCTTTTTCCCCAAGGCCCGCCACAGGGCCACGACGCCGTCGAGCAGGTCCATGCCGGGCATCGTGCCGCTGATGCCGCGCCGATAGCTGTCCACCAGGAGGATGCCGCCAGAGCCTTCGTAGATTTTCGCCCGACCGCCGGTCGCGTCCCGCAGCGCCGACAGGTTCGGCCCGATGGGCGCTGCCTCCGGCTTGAAGAGGATCTTGTCCCGCCCGTACTTCTCCAGCAACTGCACGTAGACCGACAGCGGGATCGGCTGGCCGACGTAGCCGGAAGCGTCTTGCACGATAACCGGAATCGCGATGGCGTCCGCCAAGGCGCGAAAGTAATCGACGAGCTGTATTTCCGGCAGCGCGGTATTGATGGGCGGGATGGCCATGACGCCGTCGCAGCCGGCCTGCTCCGCCGCCCGCGCGTAGATCAACGCTTGCTTCGTGCTTTCCGCGCCCACACCCATGAAGCAACAACCCCGGCCGGCGTTCAGTTCGACCAGCCGCTGGGTCAGGGCCAGGCGTTCGTCGGTCGTCAGGCGCAGCAGTTCGGAAGCCATGCCGGTGCCGAAGCCGTCCGCGCCTTGCGTGTAGCTCCAGTCGATCAGCCGCTTCAGGCTGGCATCGTCGATCTGATCGTCGTCGCGAAAGGGCGTATGCACGATCGGCAGCACGCCTTGCAGTGGTTTGGCCATCGTTGGGTGTCCGTGATTCGTTTGCCGCAGGTTGCTAGTCGGCTACCAGTCGCCGACGCTGCCGTCCGGGTAAAACACCACCTGCGGCACTTCCTGCTCGAAGGGGTGCTTCTTGACCTCCGCCTCGTTGATGGTGATGCCCAGTCCGGGCCGCGTGTTGGGCCGGACGATGCGGCCCTGGCGTTCCACGGTGAAACCTTCCTGCACCACGTCTTGCCGCCAGGGCACATCCGCGTGGACTGTCTCGCAAATGATGTAGCTCGGCTGGCTGAAGCCGAACTCCAGCGAGGCCGCCGTGCTCACCGGACCTTGCGGATTGTGGGGCGCCAGCGCGATACGATAGGCTTCCGCGAGCGCGGCGATCCGTCGGGCTTCCGTCAGGCCGCCGCAATGGGTGATGTCCAGCTGGCAAATATCACAGGCCCCCGCCGCGAACAGGTCGCGAAAGGCCGCCAGGTTGGTGACGCGCTCGCCGGTCGCCACCGGCGTCGCGATCGCCCGCTTGATGGCCGCCAGCCCTTCAATGGACTCCGGCCAGCAAGGCTCCTCGAAGAAGTAAAGGCCATAGGGGTCGAGCGCCTGGCCAAACTTCAGGCCCATCGCGGGGGACGGCCGGGCATGGCAATCCACCATGATGTCGATGCCGTCGCCGACCGCCTCGCGCATCGCCCGCACCGCCGCCTCGGCGGTACGGATCGGCTTCAGCCCTTCGATCGGCATGGTCGGCGGCACCGCCATCGTCTTGAACGCCGTGAAGCCGTCGGCCACCGCTTTTCGCGCCAGGTCGGCGAAGCGCTGGGCATCCTCGGCTGCGGTCTCGTAGAAGTCTTCCATCTTGCCGCCGCCGAGATGGCAATAGGTCCGGACATAGTCGCGCACCGGCCCGCCCCACAACTTCGCGCAAGGCAAGCCCGCGACCTTGCCGGCGATGTCCCAGAGTGCCAGGTCGATGCCGGCGATGGCGGTCGCCCGCACGATGCCGTGCCCGTGCCAGAAGTGCTGCCGATACATCATCTGCCAGAGGTATTCGACGCGCGACGGGTCCTGGCCGACGAGCAGCGGCGCTAAATCCTCGACGGAGCCGACCACGCCGCGCGTATGCCATTCCAGGGTGGCTTCGCCCCAGCCGAACAGGCCCGGCTGATCGGTCAGTACCTTAACGAAGACCCAGTTGCGCATCCGGGCATGGCAAACGTGGGTTTCGATCTTCGCGATTTTCATGGTGGAGTCTCGCCCGTGATCTCTTCGGCGACCCGAACGGGGCGCGAAGAAAAGATGAGGAGATGATATAGCAGATTCGTCTGGAACGTTCCAGGAATCCGGGTTGCAGCCAATTAGGAGAGTGCCAGCCGTGCCCGGACAAAATCGGCGAAAGCGCGCGCTTGCGGCCGGGGTGTAGCGCCGCGCCGCCAGACCAGCACGATCTCCTCCGGCGGCAGGAAGTCGTCGAGCGGCCGGGTGGTCAGGCGCGGCAACGTCATTCCTTCACGCGGCAAGGGCAGCAGCGCGACGCCCAACCCCAGGCCGACGTAGCGCCGTGCCGCCAAGGTCTGGCTCACTTCCAGCACGACGCGCACCCGATCCAGCAAGCCCGCCGCGCGGAACACATCATCGACGGACTTGCGCCAGTTGCTCTCGCGCTCCGGCAGGATCAAGGGCTGCGCGGCAATATCGGCCAGGGTCAGTCGACGCTTGACCGTGAGCGGATGGCGTTGCGGCAGCACCAGCACCCAGGGCCGGTCGCAGAGCGGTTCCGTCGTCAGCAGTTGTCGTTGGCCGGCGACCTCCGACGCCAACGGCAGCACCGCCAGATCGATGTCGCCGGCCAGGAGCAGGTCCAGCGTCCGCAGTCCCGCATGGCTGAGCAGCGTCAACCGGACCTGCGCGTGCTGCCGGCAGAATTCGACCACCGGCCGCGCGAGTTCCTCCGCCACCACGCCTGGCGAACCGATGACGACCAGGTGCCGGGCGACTTCGCCGCGCCGTTCCCGAAAGGTATCCTGAAGCGTATCGACGCGGCCGAGGATGTCGGCAGCGATTTCCAGCAGCACCCGGCCATCCTCCGATGGCTCGACTTCCCGGCCGCGCCGCCGCAGCAGTTCAGTGCCGAGTTGCCGTTCCAGCGCCCGCACCTGCTGCCAGACCGC
>JAGVLI010000147.1 GCA_020054355.1 Planctomycetales bacterium
CGGAGCAGGCTTCGCCCGCCACCACCAGCGTCTTCAGCAGCGGCAGGCGGTCCTCTTCCGGCAAGACCGCCACGACGGAAGGCGGCAGCGTCACCACCGAGACGCGCTGTTCCGTGAGCAGCGACACCAGCGGCGGGCCGGCGAGGACGACGCCGGGCGGCGCGACGATGAGGGTAGCACCACAGCACAGGGCCACGAAGACCTCGGACACGGACGCATCGAAGCTCAGCGAGGCGAACTGCAACAGCCGGCTATCGGGTTTCACCGCGAAGCCATCGATCTGCGCCCAGGCCAGGTTGCCCACGCCGCGATGCTCGATCAGCACGCCCTTGGGACGGCCGGTCGAACCGGAGGTGTAGATCACATAGGCCAGGTTGTCGAACTTGACGCCGCTCTCCGGATTTTGAGCGCTTTCCTTGGCCAGTTCATCGCCGATGGCATCGAGGCAAATTACCTGGGCCGAATGCTTCGGCAGCTTGGCAACGAGTTGTTGCTGCGTGAGCAAGACCTTGATCTGGGAATCCTCGATCATGTAGGCCAGGCGATCCGATGGGTAAGCCGGGTCCAACGGCAAGTAGCCGCCGCCCGCTTTCAGCACGCCGAGCAGTCCGATAATCACTTCCAGGGAGCGTTCGGCCGACAGCCCGGCCAGCACTTCCGGGCCGATGCCGCGCGCCCGCAGGTAGTGGGCCAGCTGGTTCGCCTTGCGGTTCAGTTCCCGATAGGTCAATTGCTGCTTGCCGAAGACGACGGCGATGTGGTCCGGCGTCTTCTCCACCTGCTCCTCGAACAGCGTGTGGATGCAACGGCCCTGGGGATAGTCGCCCTGAGTGCGGTTGAACTCGACCGTCACCTGCCGGCGCTCGTCGTCGGGCAGCATGGGCAGCGTACCCAGTGCCCGGTTCGCGTCCTGGAGCATCATTTCCAGGATGGTCCGGAAGTGCCGCAGCATCCGCTGCACGGTCGGCGGATCGAGCCGGGGCTGCTGGTACATCACGCCCAACAGCAACTCCGGGCCGCCAAAAGCCGTCAGCACCAACGGATAGTCGGTTTCCTGCAAGAGATGCACTTCGCGGTTCAACCAGGCGCCGCCCTGGGCGCGCAGGCCGTCGTTGAGCCGTTGCTTCTCGAAGACGACGATGTTCTCGAACAGCGGCTGGCCGCGCGGCACCTCGCTGAAGCCTTGCACCTTGATGAGCGGCGTGTGTTCGTGCGGCCGCACGGACAGGCTGGCATTGCGCAGCTCTTGCAGGAACGTCAGCAGCGGTTTCTCCGGGTTGACCTGGGCGCGGACCGGCACCGTGTTGATGAACAGGCCGACCATGCTGTCGCTGCCCGGCACCGATGAATGCCGGCAGGCGCGCGTCGCCCCGAAGACCACGTCTTCCTCACCGCTGTAGCGGCCCAGCAGCAAGGCCCAGGCTGCCTGAATCAGGGTGTTCAGGGTCAGGTTGTGTTGCTTCGCAAAGGCTTCCAGGGCAGTGGTCAACTCGGCGGGCAGCCGCAACTCCTCGTGGCCTTGGCCGATGTCCTGGCTAGGCCTGGTCCCCGGAGCGTGGACCGCCGCCGGCAACGGCGTCGGCGCGCGGAAGCCCTTCAGCTCCTGTTTCCAGTAGACTTCCGCCTGCACCCAGTCCTGGCGTTGCAACCAGTCGATGTAGTCCCGGTATGGTTTCGGCTGGGCTAGCGCCGGTTCCTGGCCCTGGCAAAATGCTTCATAACAAGCAAACAGCTCTTGCAGCAGGACGACAAAGGAACGGCCATCAAGCAGGATGTGATGCGAGGTCAGGACAAAGCGAAAATCGGCCTCTCCGAAACGGATCAGCTGCACGCGGGCCAGCGGCGGCTGCGTGAAGTCGAACTTGCGATGCCGTTCCGCCTGCAAGAACGCCTGCAGCTTCGGTTCGCGCTCCGCTTCCGGGAGGTTGCTCCAGTCCAGTTCCTCGACCGGCAGATGGACCTGGGCATGTACCTTTTGCACGGGTTCGTTCAGCCCTTCCCAGAGAAAGCTGGTCCGCAGGATGCCGTGGCGCTCCAGCAGCTTGTCCCAGGCGCGGCGAAAGGCCGGCACGTCGAGCGCCTCTCGGAAGATGCCGAGCTTCTGCTGCATGTAGACGCCGGGCTGCGTGAGCAGCAAGGATTGGAATAGCATTCCCTGCTGCATGGGGGAGAGCGGATAGGCGCCGTCCAGCTGGGGAGAATCCATTGCGCTGTCCTCGGAGCGATGGCGATCGAGCAACCCGGTTCGCGACGCTTCGGAGATGCGTCGCGAACCGAGCAAGGTATCCTGGCATGGTATTTCCCTGCAAATGCAATGTCTTCGGTATTCTGGCGTCGAAGACCCTGCCGCTGGTGAAATTTTGCGCTTGACTGGACAGACCAGTGAAGTATCGTAGAGGTGCGATCAACTATATCCCCCCGCCGAGCGACCCAATCCTTCCCGAGCTGCCACCCGGATTGACTCGCTCCTCCGCAGTCTTCGCCGTTGTGCCTGCCTTCCTGCCACGCAGAGGATGGTCCGTCATGGCGAACCGCTTTCTACCCACCGTCGGGCTGGCCCTGGGCATCTGCTGGTTCCTGAATGCCGGCGCCGTGGCCGACACGCCGCTGCACCAGCGCATCGACCAGCTCATCACCGCCGGGAAAGCCGATTTCGAGTCCCGCGCGGCCAAACCGTCCAGCGATGAAGAGTTCCTCCGGCGCATCTACCTCGATCTGGCGGGCACCATCCCGACCGCGACCGAGGCCAGAACTTTCCTGGCCGACACCGCCGCCGACAAGCGCGAAAAGCTGATCGACCAGCTGCTCGCCAGTCCGCAGCACGTCCGGCATATGCAGCACGTCTTCGATGTGTTGCTGATGGAACGCCGGGCCGACAAGCACGTCGCCAAGGCGCAATGGCAAGAATACCTGCGGACTTCGTTCGCGGCGAACAAGCCGTGGGACCAGCTGGTGCAGGAAATCCTGTCCGCCGATGGTGCCGAGGCCAGCCAGCGGCCGGCCGCCAAGTTCTATCTCGACCGGCTCGGCGAGCCGCACCTGCTGACGCGCGACATCAGCCGGCTGTTCCTGGGCATGAACCTGCAATGCGCCCAGTGCCACGACCACCCGCTGATCCAGCATTACAAGCAAGACCACTACTACGGCCTGTACGCTTTTCTCAATCGCAGCTTTCTCTTCGCCGACCCGAAGACCAAGGTGACGGTCTACGCCGAAAAAGCCGAAGGCGACGCCACCTTCATCTCGGTCTTCGATCCGGCGAAGGTCCAGAAAAGCACCGGACCGCGGATGCCCAAGGGTTCGCCCATCAAGGAACCGAGCTTCGACAAGGGCGCGGAATACACGGTGGCCCCGGCCAAGGACGTGCGGCCGGTACCGAAATTCAGCCGGCGGGCGCAGCTGGCGGGCAGCCTGGCGACCGCCGAGAATCCGTCTTTCAAGCGCAACATCGCCAATCGACTCTGGGCCATGCTGCTCAACCGCGGCCTGATCGACCCGATCGACCGCGATCACGCCTCGAATCCGCCGTCGCATCCCGAACTGCTCGAACTGCTGGCCGAGGAAATCGCGGTCGGCAAGTTCGACATGCGGGCGCTGCTTCGCGAGATTGCCCTGAGCAAGACTTATCAGCGCTCCAGCGAAGTGCCGGAGGGCATGGAGGAGGTTCGGCCGGAGACCTTCGCCGTGGCGCAGCTCAAGCCGTTGCGCCCGGAACAGCTGGCTTGGGCGCTGCTGCAAGCGACCGGCGCCACGGATGCCAAGAAGCTGGCCTTGGGTGCCAAGCTGACTGAACCACTGCTCTACGCCGATCTGGCGCAGGCGGCCTCCCCGGTAGTCGGCATGTTCGCCGGTGAAGTGGGTACGCCGGAAAATCAAAACTTCAATGCCACGCTGAACCAGGCGCTCTTCCTGTCGAACGGCACATTGCTGCGCAGCTGGATCGCGCCGCGCGCCGGCAACCTCGCGGATCGACTGAGCAAGCTGGAAAAGCCGGCGGCCGTCGCCGAGGAACTCTACCTGAGCGTGCTGACGCGCCGGCCGACCGCCGAAGAGGCCACGGAGATTGCCGATTTCCTGAAGTCCCGCGCCGACCGCGCCGTTGCCCTGCAAGACCTGATCTGGGCGCTGACGGCGTCGGCGGAGTTTCGCTTCAATCACTGACCAATCCGTTTAGCCGCGAGCCGGAGGCGAGCGCTCCGTCCTCAGCGCTCGCCTCCGGCTCGCGGCTAAACCTGGGAGCCTCGCCATGAAATGCACTTACGCTTGCCAGTCGCCGGCGCACCAGATCGACCGGCGCAGCTTCCTGCACGGCATGTCGGTGGGCACGCTCGGCATGCTCGGCTTCGGCGGCATGATCCAGCCGGCCGCCGCCAAGGAACTTTCCAAGGCGCAGAAGCGGGTGCTGGTCGTCTTCCTCGCGGGCGGCTCCAGCCAGCTGGAAACCTGGGACCCCAAACCGGGCACCGACACCGGCGGTCCCTTCCGGGCCATGCCGACGTCCGTGCCCGGCGTGCATATCTGCGAACTGCTGCCGCAAACCGGCAAACTCATGCACAAGCTGGCCCTGATCCGCGGCATCAACACCGCCGAGGACGACCACGGCAAGGGCGAAGTCATCATGCAGACCGGCCGCCGGCCGGAGCCGGCCATGCAGTATCCGCGCATCGGCGCCGCCACGAGCAAGCTGCTGGCCAGCGGCGAGGAAACGCTGCCAGGCTACATCCACGTCCGGCCGGGCGGCGGCGGGTTCAACCAGGGCGATGCCGCCTTCCTGGGACCGAAGTACGCCTCGCTCACTCTGGGCGACGGCAAACCGCCGGCCAACCTGCTGCGGCCTGACACGCTTTCGCTCGCGGCCGACCAGCAGCGCAACGACCTGCGCCAGAAGCTGGACAGCAAGTTCATGCAGAAGCGGCGCAGCGCCGAGACGGAGAGCTACACGCACTCCTACGAGCAAGCCGCCCAGATCATGGCGCAGCATCGGCTGTTCGACGTGAACAACGAAGACCCGCGCAGCCTGGACCGTTACGGCCGGCACGATTTCGGCCGCCACTGTCTGCTGGCTCGCCGTCTGCTCGAAGCCGGCGTGACCTTCGTGCAGGTCACGCACACCAACTACGACACCCACCACGAGAACTTCGACTTCCACATCGAGCAGCTGGGCGATTTCGACAAGCCCTTCGCCCGCCTGGTCGGCGACCTGGACGAACGCGGCCTGCTGGAAAGCACGCTGGTGATCGTCATGGCCGAGTTCGGCCGGACGCCGCGCATCAACCAGAACATCGGCCGCGACCACTGGTCGAAAGCCTGGTCCATCGCCGTCGGCGGCTGCGGCATCCAGGGCGGCGCGGTCATCGGCAAGACCAACGCGAACGGCACGGCCGTCACGGATCGCGAAGTTCACGGCGGCCACCTGTTCCACACCTATTTCAAGGCGCTGGGCCTGAACCCGAAGAAGAACTACTACGTCAATCAGCAACCGATCCCGATGGCCGACCCCAAGGCCAGCGCCATTGACGAGGTGCTGCTGAAGGTGTGAGCCTCGCTTGCGGCTTAGCGCGAGAGTGCGTAATGGACTAATGGATTGAGGAGTACTGACGGAACCGCAATAATGGACTTCGAGTGGGACGACGCCAAAGCTGCGGCCAACGAACGTAAGCACGGAGTTAGCTTCACCGAAGCCATGACAGTGTTCGCGGATCCCATGTCGCTCACAGGCTACGATCCCGATCATTCCGATGACGAGGATCGCTATATCACGATGGGCCACTCCGCGGACGCCCGCTTGCTGGTGGTGTCCCACGCCGACCGAGGTGAGGCCGTGAGAATCATCAGCGCTCGCGTCGCGAGCCGTGGAGAGCGAAAGGACTACGAAGATGGCAGCTTCCCCTGAGTCCGCGCCTGACGAAATGCGTGCCGAGTACGATTTTCGCGCGATGCGGGGCGTGGTACGCGGCAAATACGCGGCACATTACCGGGAGAGGTTGCGCGTGGTCCGCCTGGCGGATGATGTCGCGGGAGCATTCAAGGACGAAGCAGCGGTCAACGAGGCCCTGCGCGACTACCTGCGGGCTCACCAGGCAGAGGGCAGCACAGCCCCTTGAGCCACAGGCTCCGTCCAGTTCGCAATCGTATTGGGGAACAGCTGATTCGCGGCATGGCCGCAACGCTCAATCGGGCAAGCCGAGTCGTGCCCGCAGGACTGTCCGAACGCGCCCGGCAATCCGCAGGGCCGACTGCATTTCGCGGGTCCGGGCGCGGAGTCCCGGATACCGATACTCGACGGCGTAGCGCTTGAGGGTCTTGAGACCCCGCCGCAGAGGCGCCAACGTGGCATCGTGGGGCAAAAGCAGATCGAGCAGGTCGGTCAGATTGTGAGTCTTGGGCACGGCCAGACCGAGTTCTTGCAGCAGTGCTTTGAGATGTTTTTCCGCCGCTTGCTGACAATGGAAGCAAGCGGCGTCACGGGGAGGCTTTGCCTGCGCGGCCAGGCTTGTTGCCGCGTCGTAATCCTCCTCGGCCTTGCGTACCCACTGAGCGGTGTGGTGCTTCATACAGGACGATCCCTTTTTCCACGATTTCGCGGAGAAACCAGTCGCAATCGTCGGGTCGCAAGCCTCGCTCGATTTGCTTAGGAGTCCGGACGATCAAGTCGAGCGAGAAAGGCGGCTCGAATGCGCGATCGATACGGAGGGCCTGCGCGGTCGCATCGCGCGTCGCCATGACCACGAGCAGATCGACATCGCTCTCGTGGTGCGGCGTGCCGTAGGCGTAAGAGCCGAACAGGATGATCTTCTCCGGCTCGAATTTCGCGGCAACCTGGCGTGCAAAACGCTTGATCGCGGATAGAGGGATGTTGGGAGAAGGATAACGATGGGGCTGGACGTAATTCCGCAGGGCAGCTTGCGGCTCGGTTGGTGGTGGCGTCGTCTTCATGCCGAAATTATACCACCCCAGACCAACGCGGGCAGCAATGTACACCGTTTCGCCCATCGAGTTGATCCTCGCGAATTGATGCTGGCCGTTGGTGTGCCTGTGGATCATCGGCACGGTGGTGTTGCTTTCAGTTTGGGAACCGAGCCGCGCGAAGAACCACGACGAAGAACCGAGGTGATGCCATGACCGTCGCCGTCGATCCCAAGGACTTCATCGGCCCACCCGCCCCACCCTACGGCAAGCCTGACCCGATGCAGACCCGGCAACTCCAGGAGTTCAAGCATGGCAGTCCCTTGCTTGGCTGCCGCTGCGATCCGTCGGGCCGCTTTGTCTTTGCCGGCGCTCAGGACAATTCCATCCAGCGCTGGGAACTCGACACCGGCAAGAAGACTGCACTGGCCGGCCATAAGAGCTGGGTTCGCGCGTTGGCATTTCAGGGCAACACGCTCTTCAGCGGCGATTATGCCGACCGCATCCTCTGGTGGCAGGCCGATGCCGAGACGCCCACTCCGATGCGCGACGTCCACGCTCACGACGGCTGGGTCCGCGCCCTGGCGGTCAGTCCGGATGGCAAGACGCTCGCCAGTTGTGGTAACGATAACCTCGTGAAGTTGTGGAATGTGGCTGACGGCAAACTCGTCCGCGAATTCGCGGGCCACGCCCGGCATGCCTACAGCGTGGTATTTCATCCGGACGGCAAGCAACTGGTGTCCTGCGATCTACTCGGCGTGGTCAAGCACTGGGAAGTCGAATCCGGCAAGCTGGTGCGCGACCTGGATGCCAGTATCCTGCACAAGTACGATCCGACCTTTCGCGCCTCGATCGGCGGCGCGCGGAGCATGACCTTCAACGGCGATGGTTCGCTTCTGGGCATCGCCGGCATCACGAACGTCAGCAACGCCTTCGCGGGCATCGGCAACCCGCTGGTGGTGCTGTTCGACTGGACGACGGGCAAGCAGGCGAAACAGCTCAAGCCAAAGGCCGCGTTCCAGGGGACCATGTGGGGAGTGGCCTGGCATCCGGACGGCTGGTGGGTCGGCGCGGGTGGCGGCAGCGGCGGCATGCTCTGGTTCTGGAAGACCGAGGCGGAATCGTTGCACGCGGTCAAGCTGCCCCAGAACGGCCGCGACCTGAGCTTGCATCCCGACGGCTATCGTATGGCTGTGGCCCACGCCGACGGCGCGGCGCGCCTTTTCGACATGGTACCCAGATAGACGCTGCATTCCGTAGGGTCCGCTGTGCGGACCGTTGACCCATCACGGTCCGCACAGCGGACCCTGCGACCTGGCAAGCGAAACGCCGGCGAGGACTTCCGTCCTCGCCGGCGTTTTCGCGATTCTGGGGTCTTGTCGATTCATCCAGCGGCAGCCAGGGCAAACAGCGCCTTCAATTTGCGGCGCAGCGCGGACAAGCTCAGCCCGCCGAAGCCCAGGCCGAACAGGATAAAGCTGCCCGGCAGCGGGACCAGACAGGCCTTGTCCACCAGCAGGACCATGTCGTTGTAATCCTCGTCCGCGCCGGGGATGTTGCGGTCTTCCCAGGCAATCAGGTAGGGGTCGTGCAACACGATCGCCTGCGTCTCCGTCCCCACCTTGACGTAGATCGTCTTGCCGATCAGATCGGTCAGGCGATAGGAGAACATGTGATCGTAGCCGTCGGAGTTCAGGGCGGGATCCGAATAGTAGGTGATGCCGGTGGACGTGTCTTGCAGATAGAATCCCGCCGGGCTGACCTGTCCCGCCGAGGTCTGCTTGGCCGGGAACGGATCGACAAAGGTGCCCGCGCCCTGGAAGTTCTGGCTGCCGCTCTGCACGAACAGAGCGGTCTTATCGCCGCCCGTGGCCAGGTTCGTGTAGACGCCGAAAGTGTTGGAGTCGCCGGCGGCGATGCCGATCAGGCTGATGGTGCCGTTCAGATCGATCCAGTGATGGTCGGGCGTCGAATAAAACGAGTCGAGCCCCTGGTTGTTCAAGAACGGCGAACCGAGGCCGGCTGCCGAGTAGATGCGATTGGCATTCTGGTAAATCTGATGCTCACCGCCGCTTTCTTGCGTCGGCGTGGGCGTACCATCGACGCCGTTGACTTTGCTGGAATAGGGTTGGGCGGTGACGGAACCTGGGTCGATGGCGAAGACGGCACCGGCCAGGGCAAGGAGGATAAAGGCGTGAATTCGACGGTACGGCACTGGCGGATCTCCTTCCGTGGAATGAGGCGGTGTTCCGTGGGGGCCTATCCTACGAGAGCGGCGGCAAAGGGGTCAACCCGGACTCACCGGCCGTGATGATCGATGGGACGCCAAGATTTGCGGGCCATGATCTCCACGACTTCATCCAAACTGATCGGAGCGAAGTGAAACGCATCGACGCCGCAATCGATCGACCGTGCTGCCGGATCGTCCGGCAGCGAGCCGTGCGAATGGCCGTACAGGTGGTACGAGCCGTGGTGCGACTTGTTCCAGACCCGCATGGCATAGTGGCACAGCACGAGGAAGTGCCCGCCGATGTCCACTTCCAGCAGATCGTGGACGCTCTGGAACTGCTGCTGAAAGCGTTCGTCCCGCCGGCCGTGCTTGTCGTGGTTGCCCCAGATGAAATGGATGGTCCGGCAGTTGATGCGTTCCCGATAGCCCGCCGCCACTTCGCCGATGCTCCGGCTGCCGCGCCACAGGCACCAGTCGCCCAGGCAGTAGAGCGTGTCGCCCGGCGCGACGCGGGCGTTCCAGCGTTCGACGATCGCCGCGTCCATTTCCTCGACGGAGGCGAACGGCCGGTTGCAATACTTGATGATATTGGCGTGCCCGAAATGCGGGTCCGAGGTGAAGAAAACGGCCATGACTTGTGTCCCTTTCTTGCCGACTCTTGTGCGTTCTCGTTTATCATGGATACGCGGCAGCGACTCGGAAATTCAGCCGAGCAGTGCGGGAAAGTAGCCCGCCGCTCCGCGGCGGAGCGAGGCGGCGCAGCCGCGAGCGTCCTTGCCGGCGGCGTGCGGCTAGTCGAATGGCGAATAAACGAGCACCCAGTTCGACGAACAATCCTCGAAACGGGGGTCGCACGCTGCTTGCGATGCGACAAACAGCCGGTCGCCGATAAGGACGCTCGCGGCTGCGCCGCTCGCTCCGCCGCGGAGCGGCGGGCTACTTTCGCGGCTGCGCCGCATTTTTGAATGATCGAAACTCATGGCACGACGATTCCGCTACAAGGACATTCAACTCACGCAGCTGCGCAGCTTCTGCGTGGCGGCGCTGCACGGCAACTTCACGGCGGCGGCCAAGGTGCTGAACCTGTCGGCTCCCACGGTCTGGGAGCAGGTGCGCGGCCTGGAACGGCAGCTGGGCGCCACGTTGCTGCTGCGGCGCGGCCGGCTGGTGGAACTGACCACCGAGGGCCGCATTCTGCTGGAACTGGTGCAGCCGCACGTCCACGGCCTCGATTCGCTGCAAAAGCTCTTCGACGCCCAGCGGGCCAGCGGCTTGCCCCGGCTGACGATTTCCTCGTCGCCGAATTTGCTGGCCAACTATCTGGTCGGGCCGGTGCAGGAATTCACCCAGGCTTATCCGACCGTCTGCGTCAATCTGCGGCCGAGCATCCAAGTGGAAGAGAGCCTCGCCCAGCTGGAGCGCGGCCAGGCCGACATGGGCTTGCTGGCCTTTCGGCCGGAGCAAATCGCCGACAAGGCCCTGGAGTGCGAGCATCTCTTCGATCTGCGCTTGATCTTGATGACCGCCGTGGGCCATCCGCTGGCCCGGAAGAAGTCAATCAAGCCCGAAGATCTGGTGCAGTACCCGCTCATCATGCAGCACGCCCGCAGCTATTCGCGACAAGCCCTGGAAGGCATCTTCACCCGCCATAATCTGCAAGACCGTATGCGCGTCGTCCTGGAAAGCAGTCATGCCGACGTGATCCGCAGTTACGTGGCAGCGGGTGTCGGCATTACGGTCATCTTCGGCACCGAGTGGGCCAATCCGCAACAAGACTTGCACCTGCGGGTGTTCGATCCACGTCTGGAAGGGCTGCCGGCCTGTTTGGTCCAGCGCAAGGGTGGCCATCCCGCCGAGCCGGTGCTGGCATTTCGCGACCTCGTGCGTCGCAAACTGCAGGGGATTCGCTGACGATCCTATTCCCGGCTCGTAGGGTCCGCTGTGCGGACCATTCCCAGCAAACGGTCCGCACAGCGGACCCTACCGCTCGAACCCCAGCATTAGACCAAATCGAATTCTCCTTTCGCCAGGGCGGTGGTGGTGCCCAAGCCCAATTTTGGTTCAATAGCCCCTGTACTGCTAGACCACCCACCGGATCGCGCCCGCGCCAGCCGTAAGGAACGAAGCCGATGAACAATACCCGCCTCGCTCTGGTCCTCGGGATGATGTTCTTCGTTGGTACTGCGAGGCCGCAAGCGGCGCAAGCGGCGGAGAGCGAACGGCTGACGGCCCGGGCCATCGACGGGTTGATCGCCCAGGACATGCCGAAGTTGCCGGCTTCCCAATCGATCACCGACGAGCAATTCCTGCGGCGCCTCAGCCTGGACCTGATCGGCCGCCCGCCGACCCCTGAAGAAGTCAACGCTTTCCTGAAGGAGCAAGCCGCCGACAAGCGCGGCCACGCGATCGACCGCCTGCTCGCCAGCCCGGAGTTCGGCAAGCACTGGGCGAATTATTGGAGCGATACCATCAGCTACCGGGTGCCGCCTCCCGAATTGAACTTCCTGTCCTACAAGCCGCTCAAGACCTGGCTCGCGGAACGCTTCAACGCTAACACTCCCTGGGACCAGATCAGCCGGGAACTGTTGACGGCCACCGGCGTCGTCAAGGACAACCCGGCGGCGACCTTTGTCGGCTATCATCGCGGCAATCCGACCAAGCTGGCTGCCGAGACCGCCCGTGTCTTCCTCTGCATCCAACTGCAATGCGCCGAATGTCACAATCACAAGTTCGACCACTGGAAGCGCAGCCAGTTCCACTCGCTGGCCGCCTTCTTCGCCCGCGCCGGCGGCAACATCGGCGGTGTCGGCGCCAATCAGGACGGCCTGGGCACGATGGTCAAGGACAAGGGCAAGGGCGAGTACGTGATGCCCAACGCCGTCAATCCGAAGGCCAAGGGCGAGACCATGATCCCGGTCTTCCTGAACGGCGAGAAGCTCGACGCGGACAAGAGCGATGCCGAGCGCCGGGCGTTCCTGGCCGAAAACATGACTCGCGCGGACAACCCCTGGTTTGCCAAGGCGTTCGTCAATCGTCTCTGGAGCCGGCTGCTGGGCCGCGGCTTCTACGAGCCGGTCGATAACATGGCCGACTATGTCCCGCACTTCCTGCCGAAGACGCACCAGGCGCTGGCCGACGATTTCGTCGCCGGGCGCTTCGATATCAAGGATTTGTTCCGGAAGGTCATGAACACCCAGGCTTATCAGCGCGACCAGGCGCTGGGCCTGGCGCTCACCAAGGAAGCGCCCACCCCCGCCATCGCCGACAAGCTCAGCGGCGAACAGGTCTTCGAGGCGCTGGTGCTGGCCACGGGCCTGCCGAACTTCACCCCGCCGCCGGTCAAGGCCACGGGCGCATTCCGCTTCCCGCCGCCGCCCAAGAGCACTTGCGACCTGGTCGTGGATAAGTTCAGCTTCGATCCGTCCTACGCTCCGGAGGAAGTCACCCGGACGATGGGCCAGGCCATGCTGCTGATGAACAACACGCAGCTGCAGGCCCAGATCAATGCCGACCCCAAGAGCGGCACCAAACTGGCCAAGTTGCTCGAACAGGAAGCCGACGACGCCAAAGCCTTGGTGCGGCTCTTCGAGCAGGTGCTGTCCCGCAAGCCCACCGACAAGGAAAGCAAGCTGTCCTTGGAGCATATCGCTGCGGTCGGCAAGCGCGGCGAAGCGTTTGAAGACTTGCTCTGGAGCCTGATTAACTCCGCTGAATTCACCACCCGACGCTGACAACCCGTAGGTGCCGCGAGCCGTGTCACCGGACACCGAGTTTGTCGTGGAAATCCGGACACCGAGTTGGTCGCGGAAATCCGGACACCGAGTTGGTCACTGCCG
>JAGVLI010000178.1 GCA_020054355.1 Planctomycetales bacterium
AGTCGGCGCTGCCTGCTCGTTGACCCCTGGCACGGCCGGCTGGGGCGCGATGGCTTGCGGCACCGCCACCGCCTGCTGGGCACAAGGCGAAGCGCAGGGGTTGTAGCAACTCGTCACCGGCTCGTAGTAGTACGACAGCCGATAGCTGGTCACCGGCACCTGGCAGGTCCGCTGCAGGTAGCTGGTCACGGCGCAGGTTTGCGACCGCAGCCGGTAGCTGGTCTGCGGGCAGGCAACCTGCTGGTAGCTGCACGTGCAGGGATCGTAGTAGCAGCTGTACCGGTAGCTCGTCACCGGCTCGTAGTAATAGCTGGTCTTGTAGCTGGTGACCGGCTCGTAGTAGCTCTGGGACTGGTAGCACGTCACCGGCTGGTAATAGCTGCGCTGCACGTACTGCGTGGTGCAGCAAGCCGGCTGCGGACAGCACGGCGCTGCCGCCGCCGCGTAATAGGCGGTCGTCGGCGCGTAGTACGCGGTCGCCGGCGCGTAGTAGCGCGACGAGTTGAACCGGCTCAGGAAGGGCCGGCTCTGGCAGCTGTTGCAGCATACCTGAAAGACATTGTCCCACGCCGCCTGGACCGGAGCGGCCCCCGTCGCCGTCAGGACCAGCGCGCACACCCAGCGCCCCACCCGGAAGGGTTTCATGGCACGATCTCCTTCGCTCAAGTCGGTTTGGTTCGGTAGTGATGCTTCAAGTCTGCTCCAGCCAGTCGGCTGGAGCGTACCATTCGCCCCTCTCGCTGCCACCAGCGCACCCAGGCGGCCAGCATCGTCTATTTCAGAATAATTGGCTGGGAGGTGGTTGCAACAGCTGGAAGTGAGAGTTTGCCGAAGAATTCCAGACGGCGGGTGGTAAAGTTGTCAGGTCAGGCAAAGTCGGCGAGGGCGAAACCTCGATCTTGACCACTTTCGATTCGCGACGCTTCGGAGAAGCGTGGAGGCGCAACGCTTCTCCGAAGCGTCGCGAATCGAATCGGCGTGAAACAATCAGGACCGTGTGCGCAATCGGGCCGATTACTTGCCCTTCATGCACTCGACCAGGATTTTCGAGGTCTCCGGGCGCATGATGCGCGGATCGGGCAACTCCCCGGCGCGCAACTTGTTGCGCAGATCGCGGCCGGTGATCGACACCTGCTTGTAACCCTTCGGCCCGTATTCGTCGACCAGGCCGACCCGGCCCAGTTCCTCGAAGAAGGCCGCGAAACCGATCTTGACCGGCTTGATGAGCAGTTCGCCCTTGAGTTCGTCGAACTTGCGCTGCGCCGCCAGGCCGTCCCAGATGTCCTTGCCGTCGTCGTAGGGCGCATCCGCGTGCTTGCGGCCGATGACGATGTCGGTGAAGCCGAAGTTCTGGCGATAGATGCCGTGCATGATCGCTTCCTTCGGCCCGGCGTAGAACATCTTGATGTCCAGGCCGAGCAGCAGCAGCACGTCGCTCAGCTCGCGGCCGGCCTTCTTCCAGACCGCTTCGTCCTGGTCGCCGGCGCCCAGCGCCTTGCTTTCGACCAGAGCGCGATAGGTCCGCATCCGGGTGGCGGCATCCACGTCGTCGCCCTTGGTCTCACCGATCAGCGGATTCAGGACCGCGCCGGTGAAATGGCCCTGAGCAGTGAGGCGCTCAGCGCCCGCCACCAGGGCGTATTCGTGCGCCCGGTGCAGCGGATTGCGCGTCTGGAAGGCGACCACGCGCTCGAACTTCTTCTCGCGGAACAGGGCACGGGTTTCGCGCGGCGCCAGGACGAAC
Source organism: Planctomycetales bacterium (assembly GCA_020054355.1). GTDB lineage: Bacteria > Planctomycetota > Planctomycetia > Gemmatales > Gemmataceae > JAGVLI01. Next base: position 1,745 of record JAGVLI010000178.1, read on the forward strand.
TGGCCGTATTCGGGCTGCTTCGCCTGCGGCGCCACGCGCACCTCGCCGCCCAGCAGCATGTCGCGCGGATCGTCCATGACCATGTGGCCGCCCGGATGGTCCGTCCGCTCGGTGGCGTAGACGCCCTTCAAATAGCGCGGCTTGTCCCAGGCGAAGATGTCGCTGATGGCCAGCGTGCCGACAATCTCGTTCTTGCTGTTGACGAGGGCCACGGTCTCGCCGGCCTTCAACCCCGCCGCTTGCGCCTTCGCGATCGGAAACGAGATCGGAATGGTCCAGGCGTATTTCTTGCCGTCATGCAGGATGACTTCTTCATCCAGGACGCGGTCGAAGGTGGCCCGGTCCATCGGCCCGGTCAGGGGCGACAGCCCGCCGTCGCCCATGCGGTTGAGGCTGGAAAGGTCCGCGTCGCTGATGGACACGCGCTGCAGCTTGGCGGCCTTCGCCGCGAAATCCGCCGCTTCAGCGGCCGGCACCATGCGGTCCACGGGTTCACTCAGGCCGCCATGCGGCGCGATCAGGTCTGCCATGTTGCTTGGTCCTTTGTCAGTAGTCAGTGGCCGGTGGCCGGTGGTCAGTGTTTTATCGTATTCTGCAACTGACCACCGGCCACTGACCACCGGCCACTGAATTTTAGATTTGATACGACAGGGCGTTGTGCTGCTGCGCTTGCCGGAGCAGGTCGGCCAGCGTGCGTTCGTGCAGGATGCGCTGCCCCTCGACCTGCACTTCCTGCCAGACGCCGCGAACCACGGCAAAGGCGGGCGATTCCGGCTGGGCCTCGGTGCCGGTCCGGGGCGGGGCGGGGCGATCAATGGCGTTGATGATGGTCGCCAGGGAGATTGCCTCCGGAGCCAGCGCCAGCTGATAACCGCCGGCAGCCCCCCGGACGCTCAGCACCAGTCCAGCCGCTTTCAATTGCAGCAGGATTTGCACCAGAAAGCGTTGCGGAATGTCGTGGGCGTCGGCCACGTCCTTGACGCGCACCGGCCGCGGCCCCGCATGCAGCGCGGCCAGCTCCATCATGGCAACACAGGCGTATTCGGCCTTGGCGGAAACTCTCATAGGGGAATTGCAGATTGCAAATTGCAAATTGCAGATTGCAGATTGCAGATTGCCGAATGCGACGAGCATTCAATTTGCAATTTGCAATCTGCAATCTCAAATTCTCAGATGCCGCCGCCGTCCTGGACTTCGATGACGTGCAGGCCGCATTCTTTTTTCACGGTGCCGTACCAACGGCCGGCGCGCTCGTCGTCGCCTTCCTTGACGGCCTGGGTGCAGGGCCAGCAGCCGATGCTCGGATAGCCCTGGTCGTGGAGCGGATTGTAGGGCACGTCGTGATCGGTAATGAACGTCCAAACGTCTTTTTTTTTCCAGCCCAAGAGCGGATTGACCTTCACCAGGCCGAACTTGGCATCCCACATCACGACGCTGGCCTTGCCCCGGTCCTTGGTCTGGTCGCCGCGAATGGCGCTCAGCCAGGCAGCGTAGCCGACGGCGGCCTTGCGCAGCTGCACCAGCTTACGGTCGTGACAGCACTGGTCCGAACGCAGCAGATATAACGGCCCGCCGTGCTCTTGTTCGTATTCCGCGACGGTCAGCTCCGGCTGGATCATTTCCACGGCAATGCCATAGCGGTCCTTGATGCGTTCCCGCAGTTGCAGCGTTTCCGGAAACTGGTAGCCGGTGTCCAGGTTGAAGATGCGCACGCCCGGCTGAATCTCGGCGAGCATGTGAATCAGGCAGCAACCCTCGGCCCCAAAGGCCGTGGCCATCGTCAACTTCGGATAGAACCGCTCGACGCTCCATTGCAGGATTTCTTGCGGGCTGCGCCCCGCGAGTTCTCGATTGGCTGCGGCAATGGTTTCCGGCGACATCACGGACTCGGCCATCCCAACTCCTCCGCTGTTCTCCCGACCGGCAGGGCGTGTGGGTTGCCCCGCGCTACTATCTTTGTCGGAATAATCAACAATTCGTCAATACGAAAAGACGGCCAGCCTATCGAAAAGCTGTCGGTGATAGGTGCGGACGCGGACTACGTGGATCGTCCTGGCAACGATTGATCGTGGCTCAGGACTCTGTCGCACAGCAAGGGGTCCAAAATCCTCCCAAGCCGGCCGCTCGGCGGCCGGCGGACAATGCGGCGGTTCGCCGGCTGCCGAAATCCTCCCA
>JAGVLI010000199.1 GCA_020054355.1 Planctomycetales bacterium
GGCGCTTCGGCGCTGCCGACCCGTCCACCGTTACGTCGGACGCCTTCATCCTGCGGAAAGCCAAGGAGTGCCGCTCGGCTTGGCCGTAGCGCGGTTGCGTCGCCCTGCCAGCATTCGATGATTTCGCCAAGGCGCGGGTCATCCGGGCGGCGCGGCAAGTCCGTTGGCGGTCGCACCGGCTCAAGCAGCGTGGACCACTCGGCCGCGCTTGATAACGCGCCAGACATGATTGACCCCGAAGTGATAGAAGAGCTGGCGATAATCCGGGACGTCGAAGATCGTCAAGTCCGCCTGCTTGTCCGGTTCGATGGAACCGATACGCTCCGCACGACCGAGCGCGGCGGCGGCATTGATCGTCAGGGCTGCCACGACCTCCGCGGGCAGCATCTTCATCTGCGTGCAGGCCATCGCCCCGACCAGTGGCAAGTTTTCCGTCGGGCAAGTGCCAGGGTTGCAATCGCTGGCCAGGGCCACCGCCACGCCGCGTTCGATCAGCTTGCGGGCCGGCGCATAATTCATGCCGAGAAAGAAAGCAGTGCCGGGCAGCAGGGTCGCCACGGTGCCGGACGCCGCCAGCGCGTCGATGCCTCGTTCCGTGATGCAGAGCAAGTGATCGGCGGAGGCCGCATTGAGCTGGGCGGCCAGTTCCGCGCCGCCTAGCGGCGTCAACTCGTCGGCGTGCAGCTTGAGCTTGAAGCCCAGCTTCGCAGCTGCCGCGAGCAGCGTTCGCGATTCCTCCAGCCTGAAGACGCCGGTTTCGCAGAAGACGTCGCAAAATTCCGCCAGCTTGGCTTCGGCAACCGCAGGCAACATCTCCTCGACGAGCAATCGTAAGTAACCTGCGCGGTCGTGCCCGTACTCCGGAGGCACGGCATGAGCGCCGAGAAAGGTCGGCACCAGCTCCCAGGGGCCTTCGCGGTTCAGTTCCGCGATGGCTGTCAGCGATTTAAGCTCATCGGCCAGCGACAGACCGTAGCCGCTTTTCACCTCCACCGTGGTGACGCCGAATTCCAGCAGCCGTTGCAAACGCGGCCGGGCCAGCGCCTGCAACTCGGCGGCTGAAGAGTGCCGAACTCGCTGCACCGTGGCATTGATGCCGCCGCCCTGCGCCGCGATTTCCTGATAAGTCGCGCCGCGCAAGCGCTGCTCGAATTCCTCGGCGCGCGAACCGGCGAAGATCAGATGCGTATGGCTATCGACGAAGCCGGGCAACACGGTCTTGCCGGTGGCGTCCAGGACTTGCGCGTAAGGCGGTAATGGCGGCAGCGCGGAGGTTGGCCCAAGCCAGTCGATGCGTTCGCCACGCAGGATTACAGATGCTTGCTCGCGGATGTGGATGTTTCGCAGGTCCGCGCCGCACTTGCGCCGCGAACCATCGGCGGCGACGCAGACAACCTGTGCGGCATTGCGGACGACCAGCATGACCGTTACTCACTGGGCCGGAGGAGGCGATGGAGGAAACAGCTCGGCATGGACGGACTTGTAAGCGAGCCAGCGTTCGTTGGCCCAGGCTTGGTCTTCGGCGGAGAGCGGCGGTTCACACGGTTCGTCGTAGTGAATGCGCAGCATGTAATCGCCGTCGTTGTAAACCTGTTCGAGGGCGGCTTGCAAATCCAAGCGAACATCGGCATCGGGTTCAACCAACGGCACCTGGATCACGGGCAAGCGTTCGCGCAGCAGGCAGGGATAAAGCTCGAAGCGCTTGCGCCCGCTCGCTCGATTGACGCATCCCAGATAGTCATAGGGTCCAAGTCCGCGTACGCGCCATTCGGCAATACTCAACACATGGGGGCCGTAGCGCAACAGGTCGATTTCAATGAGGTGCGCGGTGCTCGCCAGGATCGCCCGTTGCTTGGTCAGGTAACTGTCGCGACCAGGACCGGCATACTTATTGGACGGACTGACCAGTTCCAGTACGGCGACCACTTTGCCGCCCTGGTGCATATCCAGGATTTCAATGTAGTGTTCGTGCAGCTCGGTCTCGTCCACCTCCACGACGATGGGACTTGTCCGACTGGAGGTTCCTGCGTGAACGGCTAGACCGCCGTTTCGCGGCTGTTTTTGAATCCAGAGATCGGGGATGCGCGGCTGCTCGGGCGCTTCGAGATAAACACGCTCCTCGACAGTGGCGACGTAACGCGGGCGAATCTGCGGTCCCAGCAAGTTGGCCAGTGCGACAATCAGCCGGGTATGCACGCCGGTCCAAAGCACCGGATGTTCGAGATAGGGGTCCATCCCCGGAAGCGGCGCGTTCATCATCGGTCCTCTCAATAATTCAACCCCGGCACTGCCACCCCGCGCACTGCTTCATCTTAGTCCGCGTTCCGGACGACCAGCATGACCGCCTCTCACTGGGGGGGAGGAGATGGAGGAAACAGCTCGGCATGGGCCATCTTGTAGGCGAGCCAGCGTTCGGTGGCCCAGGCCTGATCTTCGGCTGCCAGCGAAGGGATGCAAGGCTCATCGTAGCGGACCCGACGCATATAGCGGCCTTCGACATAAACCTGTTCCAAGGCCGATTGCAAATCCAACGGCACATCCGGATCACCTTCAGCCAAGGGCACCCGGAGCCGCGGCAAACGCTCGCGCAGCTTACGCGAGTAGAGGTGGTAGCGATTGCGCTCCGGCCAACGGCTGACGCAGACCAGATAGTCGTATGGCTGAAGCTCCTGCGCCCGCCAATCGGGAATGCTGAGCACATGCCGGCCGCGGCGCAGCAGGTCGATTTCAATCAGATGGCACTCCCGCGCCAAAATCTCGCGCTGCTTGTCCAGGTAGGATTCGCGGCCCGGTCCAGCGGCCTTGTTCGTGGGACTGACCACTTCGATGACCGCGACGAGTTTCATGCTGTTGTAAAGATCGAGAATCTCGACTCGACTTTCATGAATTTCCAGGTCGTTGACTTCCAGGACCACGGCAGTGTCCGTGTCCGGCTCGGCGACCGCAACGGGGCCGGTATTGCTCGTCTTCTGCACCCAAATATCTGGGATGCGCCGCTGCGGCCCTTCGACGAAGACCCGCTCCTCAATGGAGGCGACATAACGCGGATCGAGCCGAGGTTGCAGTTGATTGGCAATCGCCGGGATCAGCCGCGCATGAATACTCTCCCACAAGACCGGATGCTCGAGATAGGGGTCCATTCCCGGAAACGGCGCGTTCATCAGCGGTCCTCACAATCAATTGTCTTGGTGCCGCAAATCGCCATCGCGCCTGGCTTACTTGCTTCCATGCAACGCCCACTCCACGTCTTCCCGGACGTGCTTCTCCAGGACTTCCGGGCGATTCGCGTGCAGGAACTTTTCCAGCGCTTGACGAACGATTTGGTCCTGGCTGGTGAACCAGCCTGCTTGCACCAAACGGTGGAGTTGCTCGAACATCTGATCGGGTATCTCGGTCTTGATGATTTTCATTGCTCGTCCTTTGCTTGGCTCTCAATAATTCAAGCCCGGCACCGCCACTCCGCGCTCCTCGGCGCAGCGCAGCGCTTCATCATAGCCCGCATCCACATGGCGAATCACGCCCATTCCGGGGTCGCTGGTCAGGACCAGGCGCAGGCGGCGCTCGGCGTGAGTTCAACGAGCATTGGCGCTACCGTCTCTCACGCAGGCGCATGGCGGCTCCGGTGGTCGCGGCGCATTTCCCATCGGCGTTCGATGGCGTCGCAGTCGACACCTGCCCTGAATCCGCTCGAGGCGGCCACCGGCAACGCGCGCCGTCCGCCACCACATGAGCCACTCTTCCAAGGCCGCGCATCGGCGCCGGTCCGCACGAACCGCC
>JAGVLI010000891.1 GCA_020054355.1 Planctomycetales bacterium
CGAGCTGCGCCACGCGCTGGCTGACCCACGGCTGGCTGACTCCCAACTCGCGCGCCGCGCCGGTGAACGAACCCGCGCGGGCCACCGCCAGGAAGGTCCGCAGGGCATCGTAGGGGAGGGACATGGCGGGTCGTCTCGCGGCTGTGACAGCGGAAGTCTCGGCATTGGTTTTCATTATGGATGGACGTGCGCGGATTGGGGATCGGAATTCCCGCGGATTCCCGAATGCAGGCGCGGAGCGTCACCGGTCGCGTCCAGGCTGGCAGCGCAAAAAGAGAGCCACCTGCGGGGGAGCAGGTGGCCGATTGGGGGAACGTTGAATTGGGTCCAGGCAGGGGGTAGACGGGAGACCGGGTCAGGACTTCCTTGGGGGCGGCCGCAGGCGGGGGAACCGTTGGCCGCCAGAAGTTCTCGACCCTATCCGGTGACTGATTGGGTCGTCTCTCCGTAATTGCAACCGCCGTGCCCAAACGGGGAAGTCATTGCCCGATCTAATTCAACTTGTTGTCCAGTCGGGATTAAGAAATTTTCTCCTCTTCTCCTGCGTCGCACCCCTGCAATCGTCATTGAAAGAAGTGTCGGCGCAGTTTGTAATTCTCGCCATCGAGTTTACACGACGATGCGCCACCACCCGCCGACGGGGAAGAGTGGGGCCTTTGCGGGGCCGTCGCTGACCGCGGAGCTTTTGGGTCCGTCAAGCTGCCGAAGTTTGCCGGCAAGGATGTGCTCCGAAGCTGACGAGCCTTTCGAGGTCCTTTCAGCCAGGTATCGAAAGTCCAAAAGAAAGCCATGACGACGCGCCGCGGGGTCAGGATTTCGGACGACCTCGCACGATCCTAGTTCGCGGAACTGTGCGGGGCGCGGAAGTTTGCAGGACGATTTCTGCTCAGGCGTATAGGTTCAGTTCCGCGATACTCCACCAGTAGCTGGCGGTCCCGGTCTGGACGATGCGGACATAACGGGCGCTGACCGCGCTCGCGAGGGTAACTTCGATCGTTGGGCTGTTGCCGCTCGCGGCGACCACGGGCGTTTGGGTGGCCCAATCCGTGCCGTTGTTGGAAATCAGGATGCGGCAGCCACGAGCGTAGTCCTGGACCGAGTTGCCGGCATCGAGCGCGATTCGGCTGAATGTCTGGACGCTGCCCAGGTCGATCTGGAACCATTCGCCGCCGGCCATCGGCTTGCCGCTGCTCCACCGCGTCGCCAGGACGCCGTCCAGGGCATTCGTCGGCTTGCCGCCAGGCTCAGTACTGCTGGCGGTGGCCGTCCAGGCCGAGCGGTTCAAGGCCGTGGCGGCGGTCGCTGCGACGCCGTAAACGTTCAAGTCGTACAGGGAATAGCCGTAAGGAGTGGCGCGGGCGCTACAGTAAACGCGGACGTAGCGGCCCGTGCCGGACAGGGCGGTGTAGTCGTGGACGCCGGCGGCGGTGTTACCCGCGATCGTGGCGATCGTCGTCCAGCTGGCGGCGTCGGCGGAAACCTGGATCTGGTAGTCCTTGCCGGCGGCGCGCTCCCAGTTGAGCTTCACTTCGCTGATGCGGTAAGTCGCGCCAAGATCGACATGGATCCATTGCCGATCGGAGAACTGACTGCTCCAGCGCGTGGCGCCGTTGCCATCGACGGCGTGGGCGGCGGGGAACGAGCTATTCTCCAGGGAGGACGCGAAGGCGGGCCGATTCCGCGCCAGATCGGCACGGGTGGCGGTCGTCTGCGTCGTGTAGGTCCAGGCGAGGATGTCCTGAATCGCTGAAGCGCCGCCGGTGCCGCCGGTGAAGCCGACGTAGGCCGTTGGGCCGACGATACCGGGGATGTTGACCAGGTACGACTGCGCCGCCGAGGCCAGCGTCGTCTTGTCCGCGATCGTCACCTTCAGGGTCGTGCCGTCGTAGCTCATGCTGACACGAAACGTGTGTCCCGAGTGCAAGTCGATCCCCGTGCTGCTCAGGTTGATGGAGCCGGCCGCCGTCGGTACGACGCCGTTGGTGTACAGGCCGGTGGAATTGTTGCCCTCGCCCAGGTTGTTGTAGAGGTCGAACTTGATCGCCACGCTGTTGCCCAGGCCCTGATAGCCGAGGCCGCCTCCCGCGCCGCCGATCCGCGTGGGACTGACGCCCTGGATGGCGAAGGTAAAGCCGTCCGCGTTGGGGTTGGTGAGCTTGAAGTCGAAGTTCGTGCTGAACTGGGCGACGGCTGCCTTGGTCGCGGTAAAGGCGCTGGCCGTCTGATTGCTGCCGCCGTTGGTCAGCCGCAGCAGGGAACCAACCAGGGCGGCGCTGCCATTGAGTTGCAGCCCGGTCGCCCCAGTGAAGCCGGTGCTGTAGTCGATACCTGCGGCTGGAACCGTGGGGGTCCCCACGGTCGTGACGGCGGCCACGTTGCTGTAGTTCGACTGATAGGTGCGGGCGTTGTCGGCGGCGACGGCCTGGAGACGGTAGAAGTAGTTTGTCCCCGGCGAGGCCGTCGTATCAAGGTAGGCCCGGGTTCCCTGTGTAAGGTTGAAACTGGCGTCGATCACGGCGAAGTCCGCGGCCTTGCTGCGCTGGAGGATGAAGCCGGTCTCGTCGTTGGCCGGCGCCTGCCAGCTGAGGTTGACCTGATTCGGCGTACTGGCGGCGGCCGAGAGGTTGGTCGGCGTGCTGATGCCGGTGAGGGCGTAAGCCCGCACATAGTCCACGTACATCGTCTGCGGGAAGGTGGACCGCGCCGTGGTGGGGCCGGCAAAGCCGCCGGAGTTGTTAGGGCCGCCGTCGCAAATGTTGAGGATCATGTAGAATGGCTGGCTGAAGGTTTGATCCCAGAGCGACGCCGAGTAGGAACTTTTCTTGACCGTGGCATAGGCGTTGCCATCGACCGAAAACGTGATCGACCCCGGCGTCCAGTAAACGGCGAAGGTGTGATAACCGCTGTAGAAACCTTGGCCCCCCGGTAGTGTGTAGGTCGCCACCGTGTCCGAACGGGTCGGGCCGGAGATGCTGCCGAAGTGCGTGGCGCCGCTGATGACGCTCGGTCCGCCAGCTCCTTGTTCCATGATGTCGATCTCGCCGCAGTTGGGCCAGGCCACGCCCTGCTGGCGATTGGCCCCGAGCATCCAGAAGGCCGGCCACAGCCCATCGCCTTGGCCGTTCGGGCCGCCGGGCAGCTTGATCCTCGCTTCGATCAGGCCGTATTGCACCGTGCCGCCGGGACGGTTCGCCGTGTTGATGCGCGCGGAGTTGAAAGTTTGATTGCCGGCGCTGGTTGGATAGATGGTCATCCCCAGCGACTTGCCGTCGGAGGCGTTCGGGTCATTCACCACGGACAGGGTCGAAGCGTCATTGACGTAGCGGACATTGGTGTTGTTGGGGTCCGAGCCATTGTTGTAAGTCCAGGTGCTGGTGCTGGGCAGCGCCCCGACCGGCTGATTGAAATCTTCATTGAAGACCGGGGTCGCCGAAACGCTGGGCAACGCACGCTTCTCGAGCGTTTCGACTTCAAGCCGCACCCGTCGCGACCGCGGCCGCGCGCAGGGGATAGGTTGGCGCAGCCAGCAACGCACGCTAGCGAGGAGAGTACGGAGTCGAGACATGAAGGACCTCCGGAATGGGGAAATGATGGGCATGGCTTCGCCGGGCAGCCAGCGATCAGGAAGCCGCGCGGAGTCGAAACGAATGCAGTCTGTGCAAAATAGACGGGAACGATTGGAACGGAACTGACCACTCGCAAGGGAGGGTGATCGAGCCAGCCCGGTCAGGGAATCCTTTCTGGGGCGAGCGTCGGGGCGTTAGCCCGACGTGTGAGCGACGGGTGGCACGTCCCTCGGTACTCCGAGGGCATGCCGAAACCGGAAGCGGCCGCGCCCACGGAGGCTTGTCGCTCGCACGCCCTCGGAGTACCGAGGGACGTGCCACCCGGCCGCCGCGCTTCGGCAAGCGGCGAAAGTCGATCTGGTGCAATTACGCACGGGAGCGCGCTCGGGTTCAAATTTCGCGCGGAACGCTCGGTTGGTTTGAGTATTGAGAACGTGCCCATGTCCAATAGAATAGAGTGCCTGACTGCTGGAACGGTTTTGAATTTCTTCCGAGCGACCCAGAAGAGGAGAACGGAATCTTCGAGAATGGACTCCAAGTATCCAGCGGAGAACTCGGGCGTCGCCTTGCTCACCTCATGAAGCTACCCTGCCAATGGAGCTGACCCCAGGCACACGGCTCGGTCCCTACGAGATCCTCGGCCCGCTCGGCGCAGGCGGCATGGGCGCGGTCTTTTCCGCCCGCGACGTCAATCTCGACCGTTGCGTCGCCATCAAGGTGTTGCGCGAGGCCGCCGCGGACGATCCCGATTGGCTGGCCCGGTTCGACCGGGAAGCCCGTCTGCTGGCGTCGCTGACCCATCCCAACATCGCCACCGTGCATGGCCTGGATGAGGTCGAGGGCCTGCGCTATATTGCCATGGAACTGGTGCCCGGCCAGACGCTTGCCCAACGATTAACCGGCGGTGCGTTACCGCTGGACGAGGCGCTGCGCGTATGCCGGCAAATTGCCGAGGCGCTGGCGGCGGCGCACGACCGCGACATCGTCCACCGCGACCTGAAGCCGGCCAACGTGATGCTCACGCCCGAAGGCAAGGTCAAGGTCCTCGACTTCGGCCTGGCCAAGTCCGCGCCACCGATCGACTCGCTGGCGGACACGCTCGCCCCCGAGGCGGAGCGAACGCAGACGGGCCAAGCCCAGGACGGGCGAACGCGGGAGGGCGTCATCCTCGGTACGCCGGCCTACATGGCGCCGGAGCAAGCGCGCGGCCTGCCCGTGGATCGCCGCTGCGATATCTGGGCGTTCGGCTGTGTCCTGTTCGAGACGCTTACAGGCCGGCAGGTGTTCAGCGGCCTGACGTTTCACGACACCCTTGCGGCTGTCCTCCAGAATTCCGCGGACTGGAAGGCCTTGCCCGCAGGCGTCCCGCCGCGCGTGGTCGATCTGCTCCGCCGCTGCCTGCAAAAAGACCCGCAACGGCGACTCCGCGATGCCGGCGACGTCGGGCTGGAACTGGAAGACGCGCTGGCCGAGCTTGGCAGGGAGCCTGCGCCTTCTGCCGTGCCCACCATGCGCGGGTCCGCAATCGAACCGGTACCGACCGTCGTTCTGTCGCCGCGCGCGTGGCGGTCGCGGCCCATGCTGGCAGCGGCGGCCGTCGCGCTGACCGCCTTTGCTTTGGGGAGATGGGTCCTGCCCTTCAACCCTTCGCTCGCCGTCCCACCGGAGGCCTTCGCCCCGGCCGGCTGGTTGGGGCAATTCCTGCTGCAAGTGGAGCCAGCGACCTATCTGCCCCGGGTGTCGCCGGACGGGAAATGGCTGGCCTTCGTGGTGATTCACGAGGGTCAGGCGCAGGTGGGTGTGATGAAGCTGGACTCGGGCGAGTGGTGGGTGCTCACCCGCAACCGCGACCGCGGGCAGGTCCTGGGCGTGTCCTGGTCGCGCGATTCCACACGCATCTTCTTCGACCGCTTCCTGGACGTGCCCGCGGGCGTATTCAGCGCGTCGCCGCTCGACCGAACCCCGGAGGGCGCTCGCGAGGCGCCGGTCGTCAGGGATGCCGGCTGCCCTCACGTGACCGTGGATGGCTCCCTCATCGTTGTCAAGCGCGAAGCGGCCGGCAACCACCAGCTGTATCTGCACTCTCCCGGTCGAGCGCTCCGCCCGGTCGGACCACCCGTCGAGTTCGAGCGCGGCTACACGGCCCCCGTCCGGGCGCTGCACAAGTCCAACCAAGTGGTCTTTTGCGGCAAGGTCCTGGACGGCAAGGCGCCCGCCACCCGACGGTTCTATCTCCTCGACCTGGAGACCAACGAGTATCGTGCGCTTGGGGACGTGGAAGTCGGCATCGAGTTCGTCCCCCTCGCCGTCTCCTGGCGCGACGACTTCTTCTACACCGTAACCGGCGTCGACGATGCGTTTCACGTCGTCCGCATTCCACTCGCGGGCAACTTCGCGCCGGAACCGCTGTTGACACTCACGATGAGCATCTACGGCCTCGACGTGGACTCCGAGGACCGGCTCTACATCGACCAGGTCCAACGCCCCACGGTCGTGCTGCGTTTCGACCCCGCAGTGGAGCGCCGCGATCCTGCCGCGCCTATTCCGGTTGAGCGCCTGACCGCACCCATGCTGTGGCGCGTGACTGCAACGGATGCCCACCCTTTGGAGTTGCCCGACGGCCGCCTGTTGATGCCCACCAAGGTTGCGGGCCGAAACCGGCTGCTGATGGCCATCCTGGGCAAGGACCCGCTCCCGCTGCTGGTGGATAGCCCCGAAGAGACTTCCCTGCCTGCCGTCCGGTTGGGCCAGGACCGGCTCGCGTTCACGATTGGTTCGGGCAGTCGGCGCCGTTTGGGGCTGGCCGCCTTCGAGGACGGCGGCGCCCGTCTGATGCGCACCGACCTGGGAATTCAGAGCGACGGTCTGACCGCGCTGGCGGGCACCCCCGACGGCAAGACCGTCTACTTTGTCCAGTCGCGGCAGGTGTACGAGGCCCCGGCCGACGGCAGCCGGCCACCCAAAAAAGTCGAGGAAGGCGACGCGGTGGCGGTCGACCCACGGACCGGGGCCTTGCTCATTCAGCGTTTTGAAGGTTCCGGGACTCGGCTGGTCCGCTTGCCGCGGACTGGCGGCCCGGTCGAGGCGGTCCAGGTCGAACCGGGGGCGTTGCGATTGGCGCCCG
>JAGVLI010000602.1 GCA_020054355.1 Planctomycetales bacterium
CAGGTCCAGTTCGCCGGTGGCGAGCAGCAGGGCATCGCGAATCTGCTCGGCAGCCAGGCGGCGCGTCGTCGCCCGCCAGTGCCAGCGGTTCTCCGGGTCTTTTTTCAATGCGAGGTCGGAAGCGGGTTGCGTCGCCGACTGGCGATAGGTGGCTGAAGAGACGATCAGCCGGTGCAGTTGCTTCAGGCTCCAGCCCTCCTGCACGAAGCGGGCGGCCAGCCAGTCGAGCAATTCCGGATTGGCAGGCTTTTCGCCAAGCCGGCCGAAATCACTTGCGGTGGCCACCAAACCCTTGCCGAAGTGATATTGCCAGACGCGGTTGACGATCACCCGGGTCGTCAAGGCATTCTCCGGCGCGGTGATCCAGCGGGCCAGCTCGCTGCGTCGTCCGGTCGAGTTCGCCAGGGGCTTGATCCCGGCGGGAGCCTCTTGCAGCAAGGTCAGGTAGCCCGGCTCGATGGCGGGCATGTTCGCCTTCTTCGGAATCAGCGTGGGAGGCGCGACAGCGCCGGTATCGCGTGCCGTCAGGCCGACGGGCAATGGTGCGGGCCGCTGAGCCTGAAACTGGTTAAGCTGCTTCTTCAGCTCGATCAGCTTCTGTTTCTGTTCGTCTTTCAACTTGCCTTCCAGCCGCGCGAATTCGTACAGCACCTGCCGATAGGCGAGTTCCGCCAGCTGATGCTCCAGCGAGCTGCGCTCGGCGGCCGGCTTGCGCATCATGACCTGAATGTCGTCGGGAAACTTGTCGATGGCAGCCTTGGCGGCTTTCTCGCGAGCGGGCTTCTCGATGGCTTCGATCTGCTCGCGCAATTCGGCGGTTAGCTTCTCCCAGGCCAGCACCTTGGCGCGATGCTCGGCTTGCTCGCGCGGCGTGGCCAGCGGCCGGTCGTCGATCGGCAGGAAGGCGGCGAAAAAGGCCCGCAGCCGGTAATAGTCCTTCTGCAGGATCGGATCGAATTTATGATCGTGGCAGCGGGCGCAGCCGTATCCCATGCCGAGGAAGACCTCGCCCGTCACATCGGTGAGGTCGTCCAGGATGTTGTTCCACTGGGTGCGCACGTCGCGCTGGTTGTACTCGTAAATCCAGTGCCGGAGGTAGCCCGTGGCGGCCAGGGCATCGGGATCGTCGGGCGAAAGCTCGTCGCCGGCCAGTTGCTCGCGGACGAAGCGGTCGTAAGGCTTGTCGTTGTTGAAGGAACGAATGACATACTCGCGATAGCGCCAGGCTTCCGGGCGGAAATCGTCGATGCGGAAGCCGTCCGAATCGGCATAACGCACCAGGTCGAGCCAGTGCCTGGCCCAGCGTTCGCCGTAGTGCGGTGAACCTAGCAGCTTTTCGACCAGTTTTTCGTACCACTGCGGCGAATGATCGCCCAACACCGCTTCCAACTCCGTCGGCGTCGGCGGCATGCCGATCAGGTCGAAGTAAAGGCGACGTACCAAGGACCGCCGGTCAGCGGGCTTCGATGGTTGCAAGCCTTCAGATTGCAGCTTGTGGAGGATGAAGCGATCGATGGGGTTGACCGCCCAGTCCGTATCAGTCACCACCGGCACGGACACCGGCTTCACCGGCTGGAAGGCCCACCAGCGGCGGTCCTCGTCGGTGATCTTTCCCGGACTGCGGCCAGCGGTCTGTGTCGAAGCGCCGGGCCAGGGCGCGCCATCCTTGATCCACGTTTCCAGGGCGGTGACTTGCTCGGCGGTCAGCTTGCCCTTGGGCGGCATCTTCAAATCGGCGTCGGTCTGCTTCACCGCCTTGACAAGCAGGCTCTTGTCCGGTTGGCCGCGCACGATGGCCGGTCCGGTGTCGCCGCCCTGGAGCAATCCGGCCAGGGAATCGAGCGTCAAGCCGCCCTTCTTCTTGCCTTGCGCCTGATTATGGCACTGGTAGCACTGCTCGGCCAGCACCGGGCGGACGTGCTTCTCGAAGAACTCGACCTGCTGCTTGGTCGGCGCGGCCGCCGGCGGATTGGCCGCGCTGGCCACGCCGGCAGCCAGCAGACAACAGAACGCACTCAGGGGATTTATCGTTTCGCGCTGATTCATGGCGGGTGGCCTTCGACGCGGCGGTTGACTCTTGTTGACCCGAAGGCGGGCAGGGCCAGGCATTGATTGTCGGCAATTCTAACGGTAATGTCGAGCATTGTCTTTAGTTCCGATTGATAACTTTTGACCGACATTGATCGAAACGATGGGAACGACGCTCAATTCCGTGGAACCGTTGGGCGAACCATTCCACTGCGTCGATGAACAGGTGTTCGTGACGCCGCTCGACGGCTGCAACGACATCCCCAACCGCTCCTTCAAGATCGTGTTCATGCTGGAAGGCCGGTGCCTGCACCAGATCGACGAGGAAGCCCGTCTGCCGTTCGAGCCGGGCGACGTGATCGTCATTCCGCGCA
Source organism: Planctomycetales bacterium (assembly GCA_020054355.1). Taxonomy (GTDB): domain Bacteria; phylum Planctomycetota; class Planctomycetia; order Gemmatales; family Gemmataceae; genus JAGVLI01. Next base: position 2,403 of record JAGVLI010000602.1, read on the forward strand.
TCTGCCGGCAGCGATACTGGGCGCTGCCTGGGAAGGAAGCCCAGCGACTCCACGCCCTGCGACTGGTTTTCAATCCGACGACCTGTCCCGCCTTCCCGGCAGGGCAGCGGCCAGCGGCCCGGCGGGGCGACGCGGAGCGTGACTTCACCGCGTTCGTGCGCCAGCACCTGCAAGAGGTCGTCCACCTCCGCCAGGGGCAGGATGAGACCATCCGGCCCTTGTTGACCGAACTGCGCCAGGAAGCGGAACGGCAATTGCCGGGCTACCGCTTCCGGGTGTCGGCCCTTTGCATGTCCGTGGTGGTGCAACTAATCCGGCGATTGCAATTGAACGCCGCCCAGGCCGTGCCGGATCGGCAGCCACGTCGGGCGCACCTGGCCCTGCACGTCCGCGAATTCCTGCTGAAAAACCTCCAGCGCGAACTGCACCTCGACGAGGTCGCCGAGCAGCTGGCGGTCAGCCCCGAACACCTGGCCCGCTCCTTCAAACAGGAAACCGGGCAAACGGTCTTCTGCTACTTGCAGCAATTGCGGCTGGAAAAGGCGAAAACTCTCTTGATCGGCTCGGACAAGACCATCTCCGACATCGCCGCGCTGACCGGTTATAGCTCGCTGTCGCTGTTCAGCCGGACGTTCAAACGGCACGTCGGTTCCAGCCCGCTGCAATACCGGCAGCAGCGCTGGGAACAGGCCGTGGAGAAAATCTGACTCTTCGCCGCTTGCGGCTTGGCACGCCGCCGTTTCGTTTCATTTCATATCACTGACACCCCCTCCGCAGTCTCAATGAGAATCAATAAGGGTTAGTGGCCGCTAGCATTTGTGTAACGAAGCGATGCCTGAGCATGGTGAGTAGGTCAGGCTTTCCAGCCTGACTGAAGCACCCCCGGCCTGCGGCATATCCAGGGCGCTTCAGTCAGGCTGGAAAGCCTGACCTACGGGTCCACCGATATCCGGAACAAGAATTCAAAAAAAGTGTATGCGATCCGCCGTTGCAGCCCTCTTATGGATGATGGCACCAACGATTCGGGAGCACCAGATGGCCCAGGCACCGCTGGCCGCGGTCGTAGATCGGAAGAGCACACG
>JAGVLI010000512.1 GCA_020054355.1 Planctomycetales bacterium
AGCCGGCAAGTGGCCCTCGGCTACCAGCGGCTGCTGCGTCGTCCGGACGTGAAGCTGGAACACCTGGCGGCCATCCGCCTGCCGCTGGAAACCGCCATCGCGTCGCTGGCCGCTGTCCAGCGCACCGACGACCACCTGGCGCAGCTGGAAAAAGCCCAGAAGGTGCTGGCCAACCCGCGCCGCACCCTGGAATCGCACGTCAAGGCGGATGTGGCGTTCCATGCCATCCTGGCGGACGCGACCGGCAATCCGCTCTTTCAGGTCGTGCTGGAGCCGATTGCCGAACTGCTCAGCGAAAGCAGACGCCAAACCCTCGAACACTACGGCGCGGAGCTGGCGCACCGGCATCACGAAAAGATCCTCGACGCCGTTCGCCGGTGGGACCGGGAAGCCGCCGCGCAGGCGATGCGCGAGCATATCGACGCCAACTATCGGCATCTGGCCGAGCTGGCCGAAATCGCGCCAACGCCGGCCGCCGAATCGCGAACTACCCTGTAACGGAAAACCCATCCTTGTCCGTGAAGGAGCCTTTCTCATGTTGACGTTTGCTCGCTGGTCGGGGTGTCTCGTCGTCCTGGCCTTCGCTGCCGTGCCCGTCCGCGCCGCGGAACTCGACAAGTACCTGCCGAATCAAACCGAGGCAGTTGTCGCCGTCAACATCAAGCAGCTGGTGGAATCGCCCCTGCTCAAGGACCATCTGGAACCGATCAAGCAAGCGCTGAAGCAGCTGAACGTCGCTCCCAAGCCGTTCGCCCTGCTCGGACTCGAACCCTGGACCGACGCCGAGCGGGTGATGATCGCCTGGACCGGCAATCCCGACGGCGAAGCTCCCTGCATCCTGCTGCAAGGCAGCTTCGACAACGCCAAGATCGAGGCAGCGGCAGCCAAGGCCGCCAAGAAGGATGAGATCGTCCAGGAACGCATCGTCGATGGCCGTCGCCTCTGGGTGCTGCGCTGCGACGACGAGCCGACCTGGCTCTACCTCGGCCTGCTCGATCCGGGCACGCTGGTCCTGAGCCGCCAGGCCAATCGCGTCTCGGAAGCCCTGGGCAAGAAAGCCGGCCAGGTCAAGCACGAGCTGCGCAAGGACGTGCAATCCCTGCTCGGACGGCTCGACGCCAAGCAGAGCATCGGCGTGGTGTCGCTGTCACGGCCGTTGAACTTCGCCGGCCTGCTGGGCGGACTGCCGGGCAACCTGCAAAACGTGGCAGGCGGCGTCACCCTCGGCGACGACGTGCGCGTCGAGCTGGCGATGAGCGCCCGCGACCCGCAGACGGCGAAATCGGCAGCCGGTCAGCTGGAAGACAGCCTGAATCAACTGAAGGCCCTGACGGCCGTGCTGGTGACGCAGAAGAAGCAGTACGCGCCGCTGGCGGACCTGGTGAACGGCGCCAAGGTGACGACCCAGGGCAGCGAGCTGGCGTTCAAGCTGACCATCAACAAGGATTTGATGGATATGCTGTTCAAGAAGGATCAGTGAACCGCGCGTAGAGCTTGGGAACCACGGCATGGCCCATCGCTTCGATGCCACCCTGAAAGACCTGGTGCAGAATTATCCACGCGACTGGCTGGCGTTGCTGGATGCGCCGCCGACGGAGCCAGTCAGCGTGGTGACGCCCGACCTGTCTACGCTCACCGCCTTCGCGGATGTGGTGCTGCGCGTGGGGCAGTGCCTGTTCCATATCGACTTTCAAAGCGGGCCGGATGCCGACCTGCCGCGGCGCATCTTGCTGTATAATGTCTTGCTGCACGAGCGCTACAATTTGCCGGTCCACAGCATCGTGGTGTTGCTGAGGCCGCGCGCGGATCGTGGCGACTTGACCGGCGAGGTCACGTATCGAGCGAGAAACGAACGGTGCCAGCTGGGTTTTCGCTTTGAAGTCGTGCGCCTTTGGCAACTGCCGGTGGAACAATTGCTGGCCGCCCAGGTCGGCATCCTGCCGCTCGCGCCGCTGGGGCGACTGCCCGAGGGAAGCCGTGTCGAAACCGCCTTGCCGGGGGTGATCGAACAACTCGTCGATCTCCTCGGCCGGAAAGCTTCTCCGGCGGCGGTGCCCGAGTTGTTGACGGTCGCGTTCGTGCTGACCGGCATGCGAGTATCGCAACCAGAAGCAATCCGGCTTTTTCAGGGAGTGCGAGCCATGCGCGAATCCACTGCTTATCAGGCAATTCTGGAAGAAGGCCGGGTCGAAGGCCGGGTCGAAGGCCGGGTCGAAGGCCGCGCTGAAGGCCGCGCCGAGGAAGCGATCAAGCTCCTCCTGCGTCAGGGGCAGCGCAAGTTCGGCCCACCCAGCGCCCAGATCGAAACCGCGCTGAAGAGCATCAAGGACCTGGAACGTCTGGAACGGATGGGAGAAGAAATGCTGACGGCCCCGAGTTGGCAGGCGCTGCTCGAAATCACCTGACTCGGCAGATCAGGCCTCGGTTCCGCAAGCTCAATTCGTCAACCTTTCCGCCCGTGGCAGTGGACCAGACGCCCAGGACTGCTTGCGGATCGTGCGAACTCATCCGGATCAGGAAGCGCCGATGGACCCGCCGACTCCCGAAGCCCCGCCTGCCTTGAAAGCGGAGCATACACCGAACGCGATCCGCGACCGCCTGCGGGCCGGGCCGCGGCACAGCTACCTGCGCGATTTCATCTATGGGGCCATCGACGGCACGGTAACGACCTTCGCCGTCG
>JAGVLI010000636.1 GCA_020054355.1 Planctomycetales bacterium
CCCGCCTGAGCGTGGGCGCGGCCGATCCCGCCCGGCCGCAGGACGCCCGGCCGCAGGATTCCATGACCTGGCAGATTTACGTCGGCACCCTCGATGCGAACAAAAAGACGCGCGACAGCTTCGTCTTCCTGATCGCCCTCGAACCCATCAAGCTGGTGACGATCATGGACGAACTCCTGTCGGAAATCGTGCCTTCCAAGCGGCAATACGGCGTGGAAAAGCAGCAAAAACAGCAGCTGGAAGCGGGCGTGCAAATCATGGAGCGCAACAAGCGCGCCATGATCATGGGCAAGAAGCGCCTGGACGCCATCAACAAGAAAGTGGGCGACCGCATCACCCTGACGGGCATCAATTTCAAGGACCTCAACCTGGAATTCGAGATCGTCGGCGAGTTGCCGGAGAGCGGCCGCTACGACGAGGCCGCCTTCATGAACCGGGACTACCTCAATGATGCCCTGGATGCGTATGCGCGCAACAAAGGAGCCAAGCATTCCATGGCCGACAAGAGCCTGGACATCGTCTGGCTCAAGGTCGCGGACCAGCAGCAGTACAGCCGGATCGCGGGGCAGATCGAAGCGTCCGGCTACTTCAATAGCCCGCCGGTGAAGTGCGAAACGCTGTCGTCCGCAGTGGCCACGGTAATGGAATCCTACCGCGATCTGATGTGGGGCATGCGCTGGCTGCTGTCTCCCTCCATCCTGATCGTCATGGCGCTGGTGGTGTCCAATGCCATCAGCCTCAGTGTGCGCGAACGGCGCACCGAGTTGGCCGTGATGAAGGTCCTGGGCTTCGGGCCGGGCCAGGTGCTGACGCTGGTGCTGGGCGAGGCGATCCTGATCGGCGCCAGCAGCGGTTTGCTCAGCACGACCTTGACGTTCATCCTGGTGAATTTCGTGCTGAGCGCGGTCAACCCGATGCCGATGACGGTCCCGGTCGCGGCGCTCTGGTGGGGGCCAGTGCTGGGCGGCGCGACGGCCCTGGTGGGCAGCGTCCTGCCCGCCGTCAACGCCTGCCGGGTGCGGGTGTCGGAAGTGTTCGCCCGAGTGACTTGAGCTGGGGCCGGTCCGACGAATCGAGGTCGTGAATTAGCTGACAGCTAACAGCTATCAGCTGTCAGCTAGCTCAGGCTTTTTTTCACGAAATCGCCCCGAACACGGTCAACTTCAGCGGGGCCATTCGCTTCTTCGGACAGGCCGTAAAGTTTGTCACGATTGGAATCGTGACCCACGGGCAAATCAAGCGGCCTCTGTACCGTGGGTTACGATTCCAATCGTGACCGTCTCCACGGCCTGTCACGATTGGAATCGTAACCCACGGGCAATCAGTGCCGGGAAGCAACACTAGCCGTGCCGCAGTTGCTCCCGGACATTCATCAAGATGATGCCCAGCATGTTCCTGCCGCTGCCATCGCCGCCGTCGCCCCAGTACGAATCGTTGCTCGTGTGTTCGACCAGCCGGGCATTGCCGGTGCCCAGCAAGATGGCGCGCAAATCTTCGTGCTGCGTGAACTTGGCCCGCACCGCTTCCAGCATCAGCGCATCCTTCACGGCTTCCCAGTCCTTGCGCAGCGGATGTTTCCGGGAACGGCCCAGCCGCGCCGCGATCATCGGCGATTTCGCCTGCCTGATCTCTTCCTCGCGCTCGGTCCCGACGAACTTTTGGGCCTGGAAATAATGCTCGGAAGTCGGCCAGACCTTGCCCCGAAGCTTGATGGGATACGCGGCGAAGTTCGAGAAGCAGCCGAACTCATCGGCAGTCGAATAGAAGTTGATGACCGTTCGCTGTTCAGAGTCGGCGGACATGTCGATTCCTCCTCGAAGATTATCCATCGCCCCGCAACGGTGAACTTCCGCAATGATACTACGTGAGGTTTACGGATTGATTTTCACAAAAGCCCGCTGCCCCCTTGCTCTCGTACCGGCCGCTGGTTAGAGTCGTTGCAATTGACGTTGCAGCCGAGCCGGCCACACCCCCCGGCGAACTGCGTTTCCCGCCTGACCGGACCCGCTCTCCCAGGGTTCCCCACCCCTACGCAGGAGAAATCTCCATGCACCGCTGCTCGCGTTCGTTATTCGCGTTGTTCGCTTTGACCGCGTTGGCTATTGCCATGCCGGCGACGGCGGCCGACTGGCCGCAATGGCAGGGGCCGGAGCGCACGGCCATGTCGAAGGAAACCGGGCTGCTGAAATCCTGGCCCAAGGACGGCCCGCCGCTGGCCTGGAAGGTCAAGGGCCTGGGCGGCGGCTACACCACGCCTTCCATCGCGCAGGGCAAGATTTTCGGCATGAGCTACAAGGGCAACGACGAGACCGTCTGGGCGCTGAACGAAAAAGACGGCAAGGAAATCTGGAGCGTCAAGATCGCGGACAAGGGCAAGGCCGGCTACAACGAAGGCTCGCGCTGCACCCCCACCGTGGACGGCGACCGTCTCTATGTCCTGGGCATCAGCAGCGACGTGCTCTGCCTGGACGCCGCCTCGGGCAAGACGCTCTGGCAGAAGAACCTCAAGAAGGATTACAAGGGCCAGATGATGTCCGGCTGGGGCTACAGCGAATCGCCGCTGATCGACGGCGACAAGGTCATCGTCACGCCCGGCGGCAAGGACTCGACGCTGGTCGCCCTGAACAAGAAGGACGGCGCGTTGATCTGGAAATCCCAGGTGCCCCAGGGCGATGGGGCTGCTTACTCGTCCGTCATCGCCGCCGACGTGCAGGGCGTGCGCCAGTACATCCAGTTCATCGGCCGGGGCGTGGTCGGCGTCGCGGCGGCCGACGGCAAGTTCCTCTGGCGCTACGACAAGCCGCATAACGGCACCGCCAACATCTCGACGCCGATCTATCACGACGGCCACGTCTTCGCGGCTTCGGGCTACGGCACCGGCGGCGGACTGGTGAAGCTGACGCGCGAAGGCACGGGCAACTTCAAGGCCGACGAGGTCTACTTCACCAAGCAGATGCAGAACCACCACGGCGGCATGGTGCTGCTCGACGGCCATATCTATGGCAACAACCAGGGCCAGCTGGCCTGCATCGAGTTCCTGACCGGCAACGTCAAGTGGAACGAGCGCAAGCCGGGCAAAGGCTCGATCGCCTACGCCGACGGCCACCTCTATTATCGCAACGAAGGCGGACCGATCGTCCTCGTGGAAGCGAACCCCAAGGAGTATGTCGAGAAGGGCCGTTTCAACCAGCCGGAACGCAGCGGCAAGAACGCCTGGCCGCATCCGGTGATCGCCAACGGCAAGCTCTACATCCTCGATCAGGACGTGCTGCTCTGCTACGACATCAAGCAGAAGTAGCTCGGTAATTATCCGAAGACCCTGTAGCCGGCCTCTGGGAGGCTGGCCTCGCTTGGCACGCCGGCCTCCCAGAGTCCGGCTACAGGGTTTTCGGATGGTTTGTTAGTGCATTTCGCAACTGCGCGTGGCGACGATGTTCGGTTCGCACAGCGGACCCTACGAATTTGGCCCGTTCGAGGCGCCTGCGGGTCATCGCGGCTCACTTGAATTTCTTCAGCATTTGCTCGGCGACGTACTGATGGCCGGTTTCCGTCCAGTGGTTGCCGTCGTAGGTCAGGAAACCGCTGCGCTTGTTGTCGGGATTGTGCTTCTTCCAGTAGTCGATGAACGCCTTGCGCAGGTCGTTGAGGGGCAGCTTCTGCTCCCTGGCCAGCGCGCGGGCGGCCTCGGCCAGGGCGTCGAGCTTCTTGTCGGTGGCGTCCTCGGGATTGTAGCCTTCGATTCGACAGGTGCAGGAGCAGAGGACTACTTGCGCGCCGCCCTTTTGCAGCTTGCCGATCAGCTCTTCCAGCTGGGCCTTGAACATCTCCGGAGTGACATTCGCGCCGGCATCGTTGACGCCGATCTGGATGACCACGACTGTTGGCTTCTTGGCGATCACGTCCTTGTCCACGCGCTTGAGCAGGTCAGTCACTTTATGGCCGCCGGTGGCGACCGCGTCCACTTCGACGCCCTTGTCCTTCAGGGCGGCCCGGACCAGATGCACGTAGCCTTTACCCTCGGGCACCTTGGCGTCTTTCACCGCCAGCGCCGTCAGCGAATCGCCGAGGAAGATGACGAGGTCGCCCTTCTTCAGCTCGACTTGTTTGGCGGCGGGGTCGTCCTGGGCGGTCGAGTCGGTCAAGGGCAGCACGAGTGTCAGCAGGGCGGTCAGGATCGGCGTGCGCGGGGTCCACATGGCGAGGCTCCTTGTTGAAGGGGCGAGAGAATAAACCAGGAGACAAGCGGACACAGTGGCAGGATGGCTGGTATTGTCCGGCTGAAGCAGGCAGGTTGCAACGGCTAATACCCGAACTTCGGCAAGATGCGTTATTCCTGCGGTCCCGAGCGAACCTTGAGGCCGCGCCGCGGCTCCTGTTGCCAGTTCACTCCGGAAGGGCAAGCCAATGGGCGATGGCAGCCGTCTTGAACACGGCCGAGCTTCACGGCCTTGAGGGTTCGACTCCCTCCCTTTCCGCTGGCCGTCGGTTCTGCGCCACCGACAGAGCGCACCCCGAACGATCCGGGAAGGGATAACCGCCCGTGCGTGAGATGAGTTGAGACGACTCAGACTTCAGATTGCCAAAAGCGCCCGCGTGGCATCAAGCGCGGCAGGGTGAATTCAACCTCTCGGCCAGGAACTTCACGGCAGCGGCGTGACGATCAGCGGTGGTGAAATGGCAGGCATGCGGTTGCCCTTTTCCTCGTTCCCAGGCTCGGCCCTATCCATTCCTGGGAACTTTGTACAGTTACGGGCCAGCAGCTGCGCGATTCCCTACAGCAGCTGCATGACAACTTCA
>JAGVLI010000248.1 GCA_020054355.1 Planctomycetales bacterium
CATCCGCTGGCCCCCAGCTTGCCGCAGCTGACCGAGGAGGAAGAAAAGCGAATCGAGGACATCGTCCACAAATTCATCCTGTTCGATACGGGCCGGCTGCCGGGGGCCGAGGGCCAGAAAGCCGCCGCGGAATTGCAGAAGCTCGGTCCCGAAGCGATCTTCGTGCTGATCCGCGCCTTCAGCCAGGCCGCCGAGATCGAGGCCACCTGCCCCGCCGTCACCATCGGCAAGAAAATTCAGACCATCCTGCGTGGCACGCAAGACCCCGCACTGCTCGACTTCGCCCGCGAGAACATCGGACTGGGTGTGAAGCGCTCGCCGCACGGCGGGATCATCCGCGAGCTGCGCACCCTGGCCTTCCTGCGCCGGCGCGACATCGGCGAGGGCAAGGTCGCTGCTCCGGGCACAACCGACAACGACGGTAAGATCGTCATTCGACCGCGCGATCCCAACGACAAATCCCTGGCGGCCCGCAGCACGCTGGACCTGGCCCAGCAGGCGCGCGAGGCCAAGGGCGACAAGCTGAAGGGACTGCTCCACGAACTCGAAAAGCGGACGGGCGAAACCGCGATTACCGCGCTGGCCACCGCGGGCGGTCCCGATGTGGAGAGTGAAATCCGCTACCTGGCCCACGAACTGCTGCTGAAGAATCTCGCCCGCCAATCGGCCGACACGATCAAGAAAAAGCTCGCCGACCCGCGCACGGAAGTCCGCGCCGCCGCCGCCTACGCCGCCGCCGACAAGAAGCATCAGCTGGGCGCGGAACTGATCGACCTCCTGAAGGATAAAGACCTCGACGTGGCCCAGGCAGCCCGGCAGGCGCTGACCCGCCTCGCCGGCGGCGACACGGATCACGGCCCGGAACGCAGCGCCACGGACGAAGAACGGACTGCGGCCATCCGCAAATGGCGCGACTGGTGGGCGAAGCAGGCGGGGTAGTATCGCCAGAGGAGCCAATCATGTCGGCTGCCGCGAAATCCAATGCAGCATTGCCGGTTGCCGCGCCCGAAGTGTTCACGCTGTCGGAAGCCGCCGCGTATCTGCGCGTCTCGGAGAAGGTTCTGCGGCAGCTGGCCGAGGAAGCCGCGGTTCCCGGCCGCAAGCTGGGCAAGGAGTGGCGCTTTCTGAAGTCGGCACTGCAAGACTGGCTGCGGGTGGTGCCCGTACCCAAGGTTTCGGCAAGCGATTCCAAGCAGCGGTTGCTTGCGCTGGCCGGTGTCTGGAAGGACGACCCCACCCTGGATGAACTGCTGAAGGGTATTTACAAGGAACGCGGCAGGCCGATGATCGAGACGGAAAAATGATCCTGCTGGATGCCGACATCCTAACTCTGCTCTTCGCGGGCAACGAAATCGTGCGAGTTCGCGCCGATCAGCAGGAGGGTGAATTCGGCATTCCGATTATCACTCGGATTCAAGTTCTCCGGGGCAGGTTTGAAGCACTGCTGAAAGCCGCCGATGGCGCGGAACTGGTCCGGGCAATGGTTCGTCTGGAGCAGTCCGAGCGATACCTCGAAGAGTTAGTGGTCACGCCAGTTGACGACAAGGCGGCAGCAGAGTTCGATCGCTTGCGACAGCACAAAAAGCTGAAAAAGATCGGTCGAGGTGATTTGCTCATTGCCAGCATCGCGCTCGCCAACCATGCCACTTTGGTCACCCGCAACCTCCGGCATTTCCGCCAGATTCCTGGACTCAAGCTGGAAAACTGGGCGGACTGAAAATGGCATGATCCGGCCGCCGAACCCAGCTGCCCTAATAGAAATTCGAGCCATGCAACTCGCACATGTCACGTTCGTTGGCCCGCCGATTGACGACCGTGAGCTGTTGTCCTGCTTACCAGAGAATCTGGCCGCACTCCTGGAGCAGATTAACGGCTTCATCCAATACCACGGTGGACTGCATCTGCGGGGAGTGTGTTGCGAGCCGGCGTGGCACTCACTGCGCGTTGCCTGGTTCGGCAAGCAGGCGTTCCAGTACCTCTATTCGGGCATCATCCGCCCTGACGACGTTCCCTTTGCTGAAGACTGCATGGGGGACCAATTCGTCTTGCGCGAGGGCAAGGTCTGGCGACTGTTTGCGGAAACGGGGGAGCTGGAATCACTGCGGATCGGCTACGGGACATTCCTGGAAAAAGCTCAGGCCGATCCGGTCGAGTTCCTGGGAATGCAACCATTGTTGCAGTTTCAATCGGACGGCGGTCAACTGGAGCCAGGCCAGCTACTGGCAGGCTTTCCGCCGTTTTGCCTCGAGGAATCGAGCCACGCGGTGCATCTGGCTGCCGTTCCAAGCGATGAACGGCACCGATTCCTGGCCAACCTTGCCAGAAAACTGAAAGACGTACCCGACGGCGGAAAACTCGATTTTGAATTGGAAGAGTGAGGACGTGCTTCGCTTGAAAGTGTGCCGTAAAATCGGATCATGCCCCGCCATGCCTTCGCACCCTTGCTGCTGCTTTTGTTCCTGCCGGGCGGGTTCCTGTTCGTCTTGTTCCCCGAATCCCCGCCTGGGTTCGTCGCGGGCGAGGTGAACGATGACGCTGGCCCTGTCCACGGCGCGCTCGTTCGCTTCAAGGGCCAGCCGGCTTCCGTCTGGACTGGCAGCGATGGCCGATTTCTCTTGCCCATCGCGCCGAAACTCCCCAATCGCGTCACCGCTTCCCGCTCGGGCTATTTCATCGCCGGTTCTCCCTCGGAAACGTCGCCGCTGCAGCTGAAATTACGTCGCCTGCCTGCCGACGATTGCCCGGAATACTCCTGGGTCGATCCAACCCCGAATCGATCTCAAACCCATAACTGCGGCAACTGTCATACCGAGATTTACCGCGAATGGGCCGCCAGCGGTCATGCCCGCTCCGCCACCAATCGGCGCTTTCGCAACCTCTACGACGGCAGCGACTGGCAGGGCCGGCCCAACGTCGGCTGGAACCTGCTGGCCGATCAGCCGGACGGCGCCAGCGTCTGCGCTGCCTGTCATGTCCCGACCATTCCTTCCGTCTTCGACGATGCCCGCGAGGTGAAAGGCGTGGCGGCCCAAGGAGTTCACTGCGACTACTGCCACAAGATCAGCGGCATCGATGAAAAGGCGAACCTGGGCAAGACCTTCGGGAGCTTCGCTTATCAGCTGCTACGGCCCAAGGAAGGTCAGCTATTCTTCGGCCCCCTCGACGACGTGGACCGCGACGAGGACGTCCATGCCCCGTTTTATCGAGACAGCCGGTATTGCGCCGGTTGCCATGAGGGCACCGTCTTCGGCGTTCATGCCTATAGCACCTATTCCGAATGGCTGGCCAGCCCGGCGCGTCGCGCAGGCAAGTCGTGCCAGAGTTGCCATATGAAGCCGACCGGCAAAATGACGAACATTGCGCCAGGCAAGGGCGGCATCGAACGCGCCCCCATGACCCTGGCGAATCATCGCATGTTCGCCGGCAGTCAGGCGGAAATGTTGAAGCAGAGCGTCGAATTGGCGGTGAACGACTTCGAGCGCGTGGGCAATGAGATTTCGTTCGAGGTCGTGGTGTCGGTGCGCGATGTCGGGCATCGAGTACCCACGGGCTTTCCCGATCGGCACCTATTGCTGGTTGTGGACGTTCAGCCCCAGAGCGATGAAGTGCCGCAGGCCTTCGGCCCGGTATTGCCCGAGGCGGCGGGAGCGGCCTTGGCGGGTCGGCCGGGCAAGCTCTTCGCCAAGCAATTGACGGGGTTGGACGGTGATTTCCCCGCCCCATTCTGGAGGGCATCGCCGGAGTTTATTGACACCCGGCTGCGGACCGAGCGTCCGGATCGCTCGCGCTTCCGATTCCTGAATCCCCGTCGTGTCGAGTTGCGCTTGCTGTATCGCCGCTTCTGGGCGGCCACGACCGCCAGCAAGGGCTGGCCGGACGAAACTGTCGTGTTGGTGCGGAAAACAATCTATCCGTCGCGCTAGTGCCAAATCAAGAGACCTCTGGCCCGTGGTTGACGATTCCAATCGTGACAAGCTCCGCGGCCTGTCACGATTGGAATCGTGACCCAGGGGCCAACAGTGCCTGGAAGTAGCGCTGGCGCCGTCCTCGACATATCCGGTCCATCTCGTCAAACCGCTAAAGTCCGCAGAACCGGCATCCGATATTTTCCAAGGATTGGCAATCGGTCCAGACACATGGGGCGGCGGACCAACGGGCGGCCTGCACGCCGCCGTCATCCAGGGAAGGGGAGTGGCTGATGGGGAACTGGCGAAACTGGCTGTTGCTCGCGCTGGCGCTGCAGGCGCCGCTGACCGGCAGCGGTTGCTTCATCAACAATACCTTCGTCCCCTTCTCGATGGGCTTCGCCACGCCGATTCCGGTGCCGCCGTGGGTCACGGAACGGATGGAAGAGAAATACTGTTACGACCGCGACCACCTGACGACCATCCTGCCGCCGATCCGCGACGGCTACCCGCCGCCGATCTGCATGGACCCGCCGGACATGGCCATGGTCATCCGCCAGATGCCCAAGGTGCGGCGCGGCACGGCCTTCATCCTGGAAGAGTTCCGCGACGACATCGAAGTCGTCACCGAACTGCTGGTCGATCGCCTCGACCCGGCCCGCTTCTTCCCGCTGATCGGCCCGGCCCAGCTGCATCATTGCCACTGGAAATGCACCATCTACTACACCGAGACCATCGAATCGGGTTATCCGTTCCCCTTCCGCTGCCAGAAACGGCGCGTGGAAGTGATCTACATCGACAAGGACCACCTGCACCTGTGCCCCGGCCCGAACCAGCTCGGCATCGATTCGCAGACTCGCGACACCAGCGGGCCGAACTGAGTGACGACGCAGTCAGCCTGACCGCTTCGCGACGCTTCGGAGAAGCGTGGTGAGCCAACGCTTCTCCGAAGCGTCGCGAAACGGCGACCAGCCTCAAACCACCGTAATACCACCACCCCGCCTACCGCAGCCCCACGGCTGCTCGATCCTAA
>JAGVLI010001065.1 GCA_020054355.1 Planctomycetales bacterium
GCCGCGCCCGCGCTGGTCGAGGCGATCCGCACGCAGGAGCCGTGGTCGAAGGTCGTGCAGCGCGACCTGGCGCAGACCGCCGAGATTCGCATCGAACTGGTGCCCTCGCTGGATGAGGCGCAATCGCTAGTGCAGAACGGCAAGCGCTCGGCCGTGCTGGTCTTCGGCCCGCGCTTCAGCGAACGGGTCTCGCTCTGCTCTTTCCTGTCGGACGGCATCAATCCGTTCTACCGCGACGGGGTGCAACTCAGCGAACTGGATGCCCACCTGCTGGTGGACCAGACGCAGCTGGCCGCCGCCAAGATCATCGAGCAAGTCGCCCAGGTGACGATGTTTCGCGTGGTGCTGCCCTGGATGATCGGCCTGGCCTTCGAGCGGCTGAGCGAGGAGCATTTCATCGACATGCTCTGCAACCAGGTACATTTGCCGGTGCCCAACGAGTTCCGCTTCCTGTTCGCGCTGCGCAAGGAAAAGCTCGACGCGGAAGGGAAGGCATCGCTGGAAGCCCTGCTGCGCGTGGCGGCCAATCGCAATCAGGCGCTGATGTCCGACTACAAGCAGCGCGTCGGCCGGGGCGTGCAGACTTCCCTGCAAACCCAGTTCGAGAAGTACAACCTGACCGGCAAGACCTGGGCGGCGCTGACCCGCTCCGAACCGCGCAAGGACGCCGGCGCGGAAGTGAAGCAATACGTCAACGAAAGCGGCTTCGGCCCGCTGCGCCGCGGCGCGGTGCTCTACCAAACCCTCGTACCGTCCTACACGGTGATGTTCGCCTTCTTCCTGGTGCTGACGGTCGGCTGGCTGTTCGTCTCCGAGCGCCGGCAGGGCACGCTGAAACGCCTGAAGCTGGCGCCGGTGTCGCGCTGGGAAATCCTGCTGGGCAAGCTGGTTCCTTGCTTCGGGCTGTCGCTGGTACAGGGATTCATTCTCTTGGGCGCGGGCAAGCTGGTCTTCGGCATGAACTGGGGGCCGGAGCCGGCCTGGGTGGTGCCTGTGGTGTTCACCACGTCGCTGGCGGCGATGGGGTTGGCGCTGCTGGTCGCCGCCCTGGCCCGCACGGAAACCCAGGTCGCCATCTACGGCACGCTGCTGGTGCTGATGTTGGCGGGCATCTCCGGCTGCCTGATGCCCCGCGCCCTGATGCCGGAGGAAATCAAGCAATTGAGCCTGCTGACGCCCCACGCCTGGGCGCTGGACGCCTACGCCCAGCTGCTGCTGAACCCATCGCCCAACTACCAGCTGGTGGCCGAGAGCTGCGGGGTGCTGGCCGGCTTCGGCATCGGTTTCATCGGCCTGGCAGGGATGTGTTTGAAGCTGGAATGACTGACGTCTGATCTGGATTCATCGTTTCGCGCGGGACCGTCTCGCGCGAACCGATCAATCGGGAGATGGCTCACAGCACGCCCTTGGTGGACGGCACGCCGGTCGTGCGCGGGTCGATTTCGACCGCCTGGCGCAGCGCCCGCGCCGTGGCCTTGAAGATGCCTTCGATGATGTGATGCGTATTCCGGCCGTAGTGGCAGAGGATGTGCAGATTGCACAGCCCGGCGCTGGACACCGCCCGCCAGAACTCTTCCGCCAGCGCCGAGTTGAAGGTGCCCAGCGTTTCGACCGGCACCTCGGCCTGCCAGACGAAAAACGGCCGGCCGCTCAGGTCAATGGCAGCGGTGGCCAGCACTTCATCCATCGGCAAGGTGAAACTGCCATAACGGCGGATGCCCGTCTTGTCGCCCAGCGCCTGCACGAGCGCCTTGCCCAGGCAAATGCCCACGTCCTCGACCGTGTGATGCGGATCGATGTGCAGGTCGCCCTTGGCCTCCAGCGTCAAGTCGATCAGGCTGTGCTTGGCCAGCAAGGTTAGCATGTGATCGAAAAAGCCAACGCCGGTGTTTAGTTCAGCGCGGCCGGTGCCGTCGAGGTCGATGCCGAGTTCGATTTGCGTTTCGGCGGTGTCCCGGCGAATGCGAGCGGTGCGAGGCATGAGTGGTTTTCTTTCGTTGGTGCGAAGCCGCGAACAGTGAGACAACCAAGTACGGCCTATGGATATCAGTGGCCATAGAGCGGTTCGGCCTGCGTGGCTACCTCCGGCGATGCCAGACGATGCCGTCCACGATGATGGGATGACCTGCGGTCCCCTGCCAACTCGCGTTGAGGCCGACCTGGCGAAGCTCAGCGACGATTTTTTCGGCGACCCGATGGAAGGCGTTTTCGTTTTCCTCGATACACCCATAAGCCATCAAGAGCTGTCCCGACTTGATAGCCTGTTCGGTACATTGCAGGTGGTAGAAGACATACCCCTCCACCGGCTGGCGTTTTTCTTCCGCATCAACCTCGTCCCAGATCTCAGTAAACCCACAGTTGTTGCAACAACTAAAGTCTTGTCGCGCCACGATACCCTGCCGGTTGAGGGCCGCGAACGCTTCATCCAAGCGGTCGCAGTCCGTCGAACCCTCCCACCGGGATTGCTCGGCCCGATGCGCCGCGAGCAACTCGGCCGTGATCCGCTTGATCTCCGGCCGCAAGTCGTCGCATTGGTGCTTCCCGAGGAAGTGGTCGGTGGCGTTCTCGATGATCTCGTGAACGGACTCGAAGCCTTCCCGTGCCCGGTACGCGATGAATGCCCGAAGGTCTTCGAGGACTTCAGCCATCGGCTTGCCCTCCGTCGCCGAACGACCACGCTCACCTGCCGGGGCCCCCTGGCAGCACATGGCAGCGCTGAAATTCAGGATATTGGCCACAGTCAGTTTAGCCGTTGATTCGGCCGGAAGCGTTGGCAGCGTGGGAATCATGCCCGTTTGCCGTCGTCGGCCTCGGGAGTCGTGGAGGCAACGATACGACCCGCCGGCCGCTCGCTTGTTCCTGCGCTTTCAGGTCGCGATGAATCGCCTGAAGGTCATAACCGAATTGCCGCGCATAAGCCTCGCGAACCTTGCGGACTTCGAGCAGAACATCGTCCACGGTCAATCTCCTTCCTCGGCTAGCAACTCGTCCGGCGTGCAAATGGCCGGCGGTTCGCGACCGCTCGCCCGGCAAACCGACTCGATCGGTGCGCGCAGCGTCGCATTGGCAATATGCGTGCAATTCCAGGTAAGCAAGTAGTCCATGCCATGAACCGCCGCGATGGCAACGTGCAGCGCATCGACCGTCGCCCGCTCCGGCAACGGTACCTGATCCAGCAGGGCTTGGGCGAGTTGGGTTGCTTCCTGCGTCTGTTCCAGCAATGGAAGGTCTTGAAGGACCGCCAACCGCTCGGCGGCCGCCGTGGGATCGCCGGCCTGGCATTCATGCACAACAGCTTGCGAGATATACAGCTCAAACTGCGTTCGTCGCTTGTCCCACCACTCGCGCGTTATCTGCTGGTGGGCGGCTCGGACCAAATCCCGACTGGGCCAGGCAGTCAAGTAGCTCGGAATCGTCGTTTCGAGGTAGACGCGCGGTTTCATGGCTTCATCGTAACCGGACGGAAGGGCGGGTTCAACGCTGCCCCACCGCTTGGCTGAGGCCACGGAGCTATGAACGCCATCGGACAACACCGCCCAACTGCGGGTCGGGTGGCACTTCCCGTCCGCCAAGGACCCACTATATCCTGACTCACACCTACCCGGCTCGCTTCTGTTTGGCCCTCGGGCGGGAACCTTGCGCAAGCAGGTCCAGCAGACGGGCAGCCAGCTGCGTTCCTTTACCCGTATCTTCGTGTTTGAAGAACACGAAACAGTCTCGCCAAGGTTGTGCCTTCACCCGTGCCGCCCACGCCGTCAACTCCGCATCGGTGTAGTCGGCTCGCCGCAATCGCACATAGCCCCAGTCCGCGGTCGGCGCGAACGGCACCTCCAGATCGTCCCCGGCGTCCGCAACGCAGAGTGCTGTCTGGTGGTCGCGGAGCAAGTCGAATACCTCGTCGTCAAACCACGACCGATGGCGGGACTCCAGC
>JAGVLI010000361.1 GCA_020054355.1 Planctomycetales bacterium
ACGAGCTGAATCGTCAGGCGGTCGGAGGTCCGGCTGCTTGGCGGCCGGGCCTCCTCGCTTCATCATTTTTCGCAAAGGACTCTCCATGAAATACATTGTGGCGATCATCCGTCCCGAAAAACTCGAAGCCGTGCAGGCGGCGCTCAACGAGCGCGACATCTACCTGATGACCGTCAGCGAGGTGCGCGGCTGCGGCCGGCAGCGCGGCTACACCGAACTCTATCGCGGCCAGGAAGTCCAGATCAGGCTGCTGCCCAAGCTCAAGCTGGAACTGGCCGTCAACGACGCCTTCGAGAAAGCCGCGGTCCTGGCCATCTCCGAAGCGGCCCGCTCCGAGGGCGACGGCAAGATCGGCGACGGCAAGATTTTCGTCTTGCCGCTGGAAGACTGCGTGCGCATCCGCACCGGCGAATGCGGCGGCGCGGCCATCGGCCCGTAAACTGGCTCCGGTTCCCCTGGCGGCATGGATGCCAACCTCGGTCGGCATGGAAGCCATCCCTGGACCGTCCTTCTCGGAAGGACGGTCCTTTCTTTTTTTGCGGTTGGCGACGCTCGCGCGAGTTGCAGCGGCGCCGGTCCTGGCACCCATGTCCCGGTTGTGCCGGACTTGATGAAGATTGGACGCTTTGCTTTCACACTCGCCTGAAACTGGGCGAAGCGCAGTGAAACGGCAATCCGGGGAAGCCGATTTTACACCGGAACACAGCGCGGAACGTCTCGCCAGCGAAGGATGGCTTCGCCCGGTGGAGGCATTCCGTCTGGCCATACCCGTCGGAATGGTGTCCGACGCGCTCTCCGGTATCGGCAACCATAAGCGCTCGATACAACAGGTGTCACGATGACCAGGTGCAAACTACTGCTTGCGACGGCCTTTTCGGCCGTCTGGATCAATGTCGCAGCGGCCCAAGGCCCGGATGCCGGCTCGCTGCCCTCGCTACCACCGCCCGTTGACGGATTGACGGTCCTGGAAGCCGCTGCCGACGATAAGAAGCCCGAACCGTTGCCCGAACCGGGCAAGGTCGAGCCAGCCAAGGAAGCGGCCAAGGACGCCGCTCCGGCCGTGGTCCATGTCGAAACTGGCGACTGCTCCACCTGCGACAAGCCAGCGAAGTGCGGCAAGTTCAAGTGCCACATCGACTGGCTGCGCCCGTGGACGTGCGAAGACCTGGAGATGAAACCGTTCGAGCCGGGACCGCAGTACTGCGGCTGCAAGAAGTTCTTCCACTGCCCCAAGAAGGAAGGAGAAAAGAACGGCACGGGTGAAGGCGAGCGAGGTGCAGGTTCCCCATTGCCCAAGGACGAGAAAAATACCGGCGATGGCGTGAAAAAGGAAGGCGAAGAGGCGACGAAAGAAGAGGAGAAAAAGAACGGCAACGGCGAGGAGAAGAAGGAAGAGGAGAAGAAGGATGAAGGTCCGACCACGCCGCTGATGCAACTCATCAACTGCTGGTCGCCGTGCAAGTACGACCGGATGCAGAAGCGGGGCGATAATTTCTACGGCTGGGTCGAGGCTGGATATACGTTCAATACCGGCAGCCCCAACGACCGCATCAACTTCGGCACCAACTTCAACTGGCGCTCGAACGATTACCAATTGTCACAGGTCTATTTCGTCTACGAGAACGCGCTCGAGCATGACGGCAAGCCGAACGTCGGCTATCGCCTCGACTTCTACGGCGGCCAGCAGACGCCCTTCCAGGTGGCCAACGGCTTGTTCAGCAATTTCACGGGGTTCGACGTGACTTCGGGCTACGGCGTGGAAGGCCCGCCCAGCTTCCGCCAGCTGAACCGCTACGGCATCGACCTGCCGCAGTTCTATATCAACGCCCAAATTCCGAATTTCATCACGGAGAAGGGCATCGACATTTTGATCGGCAAGTTCTGGACCTTGCTGGGCCACGAAACCTACCCCGCGCCGACCATGGAGTTCTACTCCATGAGCTACGAGATCATTTACGCCACGCCCTTCACCCACACGGGTATCTTGACCACGCTGCACGCCACCGACACGCTGTCCGTGACCGCGGGCGTGATCCGAGGCAACGACGTGTTCGAGGACAACAACCAGCGGCCGAGCTGGATCGGCAACTTCGTGTGGAACTCGTGCGACAAACGTTACAACTGGACCACGGCCTGGGTAACCGGCCCGGAGCAGTTTAACAACAACGACAACTACCGCACGGTGATCACCAGCTACTTGACCGCGCTGTTCGGCGAATGCAACCAGTGGCGGGCCGTCGTCGGCGGGAATATGTCGTGGGAAGCCAATGCCGCGGCGGCCGGGGTGGACGCGGCCGGCAATCCGCTGTTCAACGATGCCGAGTGGTACGGCGTGGCCGGCTACCTCTTCTACACGGTCAACCCCAAGCTGATCCTGGGTTCGCGCGTCGAATGGTGGCGCGACGACGATGGCGTCCGCACAGCCGTAACCAAGCGGCCCGGCTTTGCCGCCAACTTCTACGAGGCGACCTTCGGCTTCACGTACAAACCCTACAAGAACGTGCGGGTCCGGCCCGAAGTCCGCTTCGACTATGCCAATGGTCCGGCGGTGGATGGCAGCGGCGCGCGGCCCTACAACGATCTGCTGGATTCCTTCCAGACCACCATTGCCTTTGACATTATTTGGGAGTTCTAGTTCCTGGCCAAGACCGAGCTGATATCCTCTGGCCGGCCCCGGAGGGCCGAGCGGAAGAAAGCTTCCGCTCGGCCCTCCGGCATTTCGCTATCAATCCCTGAATGACGCCCCATCGGCGACGAATCGGCAAGCCGATCTTGTTTTTTCAAGTCGAAGGAACGCGATTTGCACAATATTCCTGCGGAGAAAGAACGCTGAATCGATGCCCACTCGGATTTCGGCTGACTGGGCTTCCGCAGGATTATTGCCTGGAGGGAGGCTGTCATGTCTGCCACACGAAAGACCCTGGCCACGCTGGCGACTGTGTCCGCAATGGTCTTTGGCGGTTGGGCCGGGACCGCCGCTTGGAGCGGTCCCCGCACGACCGCAGATGAAGTCGGCGTCCAGCTGGCGGCAACTGTCGCCGAATCGGACGGCCAACGCTTGCTTCCCAGGTGCTGCCAGGAGCACAAGCCGTGCTGCCCCAACGGACCATGCTGCCCGAAGGACTGATCCGGGGCTGTCGAAAAGCGGTTGGCCGTCGTCGGGCTCAATGAAAGGGCCAATGGATGAGCGAAGCCCGGCCAGTGCCATCACCGATTGCCTGTATTGCAGTGCTGGCGCTGGCCGCTTTTGCTTTCAACTGGCATTGGGAAATGCTCCAGATGCCGGCCTACGCGGAAATGGCCGGGCGGCCTTGGCGGGCCACCTTGACGACCTGCACCTGGGCGGCGCTGGGGGACGTGGGTACTACCCTCGCCATCTTCGGAGTCGGCGCCTTGGCTGCAAGAAAGCTGCGCTGGGGAATTCCAGGACGGTGGAATGTCTATCTGGCCGCGGGGCTGATGGCCGGTGCCTGTGCCATTGCCATCGAGTGGCGGGCTCTCGCGCTGGGACGCTGGTCGTACACGGAGCAAATGCCGATCGTGCCGGTCCTTGACGTCGGGCTATGGCCGCTCCTTCAGTTGACGCTGCTCGTCCCTGGAGCCATGGCAATGGTTGCTTGGTGGGCTGCCCGGCGCGCTTCTCGCAAGGCTCCGCAAAGACAATGCTCGATAAACGCCGAGTCTCATCTGAAATTCTAACCGGACAGACTCGTCACTTGCTGCTTTACAAAGATAACCACCGCGCCGCATCCTTCGGATGCGGCGCCTTTTTTGATACTGTGGAATCGGAAGCCGCGATGCGCCCTTGACTGTTTCACACCCGACGCTATCATAGGGGTAGAGGGTATCCCTACCAGGAGTTCCCATGGGTGAGAAGGTCAGTCTGCCGTTGCTCTATACCGACGAGTTGCGGCATGAACTCGCCAGCCGGCTGAACCGTATCGAAGGTCAGGTGGGGGGCGTCTCCCGGATGCTGGAAGAGAATCGTCCATGCGTTCAAGTGCTTCAGCAGCTGGCCAGCGTTCAGGCGGCGCTGCGCGGCGTCAGCAAGGCGGTCTTGCGGAATTACCTGGAGCGGTGCGCGACGGATGCGATCCGTTCGGGGGATGCTGGCGTGTACGACGAGTTGATGGAAACCATTTACAAGTTCGCCAAGTGATCGATTCGTTTCAAAGGAGGTGTGCAATGGGTAAGTGGGTTTGGGCAACTCTGGCGGCGCTGCCGCTGGCGGCGGCTGGCCTGGTTTATGCCACGTCGCAGGGACAGGCCAGCGACCAGCCGGCGCAGGTGGAGGCAGCTTACACCTGTCCGATCACCGGGGAAGATTTGCCGTGCTCGCAGTGCTGCCCGCTGAATCAACAGCAGTGATCCGAAGGGCCAAGGGTGAGCCGGAGCGCGGCCTCCCTTGGCCCTTTTTCATCTCACCCGATTCCTCTCAAGCAATCTAGTCCAAGCAATTCTTCAGACCCGAACATAGCCAGTCTGGGAAGTCCTTGCCCGTTACGCGGAATGCACAGAAAGCAAGCATCATTGCCGCCAGGCAGCGCACAACGGCCATCGAGCCACTTCATTATTATTTCTGAAAGTATAATCGCAAACTATTATCAAAATTGCATTTGCTGCGCACGGCCCGCCAATTTATCATCTGGCATCGCAATTGCTTATTGCCTGCCCGTGCCTGTCCTCTCCCCGGTGGGCGATTCCCTGCGCGCCGCCGAAAAGGTAACGAACGGAGGTCGAAGTGAAACGGTTGCTCTCCCGACTGCTGGCCGTCCCCCTGTGCTTGTTGTTGCTGGCTCCGCTGTCGGTCGCGGCCCAAGCGCCCGACGCCAAAACTACCGAGGCCAAGGCGCCCGAGGCCAAGGCACCCGAAACCCCGCCGGACGAAAACGCTCCCGCGGCGATCACCAACAAGGACTGGAAAGCCGCCAACGACAACGTCGCAACCGCCCGCTCCAGCGGCGACATTGCCTGGATGTTGACCTCGAGCGCGCTGGTACTGTTCATGGTGCCGGGCTTGGCCCTTTTTTATGGCGGGATGGTGCGGCGCAAGAACGTCCTGGCGACGATGATGCAGAGCATGGTCTGCCTGGCCGTGGTCGGCGTCTACTGGATCGCCATCGGCTACTGCCTGGCTTTCGGTCAAACGCAAGGCGGTTGGATCGGCTGGAGTCCGGACAAATTGCTCTTCCTGGCTGGGGTCAAGCCCAATGAAGGGTTGGCCGGCCTGAACATTCCGATCTACGCCCATGTCATGTTCCAGGGGATGTTTGCGATCATCACACCGGCGCTGATCTCCGGTGCGATCGCCGAGCGCATCCGCTTCGGCCCTTACTGCCTGTTCGTCATCCTTTGGGTCACGCTGGTCTACTGCCCGCTGGCCCACTGGGTCTGGGCGATGAACTGGTGGGGCGACATCACTGTGGACGGCGAACTCAAAGCAGCAGGCTCCGCGATGGTGGGCTACCTCGGCAAGGAAGGCGCGCTCGACTTCGCGGGCGGCACCGTCGTGCATATCGCGGCGGGTCTTTCGGGCCTCGCCGCCATCTTGGTCCTGCGCAAACGGCTCGGCTACCCCGAGCACGCCTTCCACCCGAACAGCATGGTGCTGACGCTCCTGGGCGCTGGCCTGCTGTGGTTTGGCTGGTTCGGCTTCAATGGCGGCAGCGCCGGAGGCAGCAGCACGCTGGCCGTCTCCGCCTTCGCCGCGACCCAAGCAGCCGCAGCTGCGGCGGCTCTGAGCTGGATGGTGGCCGAATGGATCCACAAGGGCAAGCCGACCGCCCTCGGCTGGGCGTCCGGCGTGGTGGCTGGCTTGGTGGCAGTTACCCCGGCTTCCGGCTTTATCCCGATGTGGGCCGGCTTGGCCATCGGCCTGGTGGCTGGCGTGCTGTGCTACGTTGCAGTGTGCCTGAAGCCGAAATTCGGTTACGACGATTCGCTGGATGCTTTCGGCGTCCACGGCATCGGGGGGTTCTTGGGCGCGGTCCTCACCGGTGTCTTCTGCTACAAGTACGTCAATGGGGCGGGCGCTGACGGCTGGATTGCCACCGGCCTTTCGACGCAGTTCATGATTCAGTTGAAGGCTGCCGCCGTCTCGGCCGCCTTTGCCTTCGTCGTCACCTTGGTGCTGGCGAAGATCATCGACGACATGTTCGGCCTGATTACCGATGCCAAGTCCGAAACCGATGGTCTGGACCGCACCGAGCACGGCGAAGTCGGCTTCGATCTCGGCCTGGCCCTGGAATCGGTGGCATCGGTGGACCACCCGCCCACCGAACCCCGGTCGGCCGCCGTCCCGCCGAACGGTCACAAGGGCTTCTCGGTGGTCGTCGATGGCGCCAGCACCGCCGAATTGATGGACACCTGGTCCACGCTGTGTCAGTCCGGCAACGGCCCGCCTTCGCCCGAGTTCAAGGCCGTCTATCCGTACATGACTTTGGTGGAGGGGAACCGCTTCTTCTTCCGCGGCGGCGATCCCAGCACGATCAGCCGGAACATGCAGTCCTTGTTCCAGGAGCGCATGAAAAGCGCCAACTTGCAGGCGCACGTCGAATAGCAAACCGTCCGCGAGCAGTTCGCTCGGCGGCACTGAAGCGGCACGAAGCCCACGGACCACGGGTCCGTGGGCTTCACTTTGAAATAGCGTGTTTCGACCTCTCCCCCGCTCCCTGACGTGAAGGATTGATCGGATGAAATACATCGTGGCCATTATCCGCCCCGAAAAGCTCGAGGCCGTCCAGGCGGCGCTGAACGAGCGCGACATCTACCTGATGACGGTCAGCGACGTGCGCGGCTGCGGCCGGCAACGCGGCTACACCGAGGTGTATCGCGGCAAGGAGTTCCAGGTCCGGCTGCTGCCCAAGCTCAAGCTGGAAATCGGCGTCAATGACGCCTTCGTGCAGGCGACCATCGAGGCGATCGTCCACGCCGCCCGCTCCGGAGAAACCGGCCAGATCGGCGACGGCAAGATCTTCGTCATGCCGCTGGAGGATTGCGTCCGCATCCGCACTGGTGAATGCGGCGGTCAGGCCATCGGGCCGTAATCAAAAGCGCTGGCGGCTTCGCAGAGTTTTGCGAAGCCGCCAGCGGTCTCGGCCGCCAGCGATCAATTCGGATTCGCGACTACCCGTTCGCCGGCTGTCTGACCGCGTACCGTCTTGCAAATACCGTTCACATCCAGGCTCAGGTCGGCCAGCAGTTCGCCGCGCTCGGCATGTTCCACGAACCGATCCGGAATGCCCAGCCGGACGATATTGCGCGCGTCGAGTCCAGCCGCGTTGGCCGCTTCCAGCACCGCGCTGCCGAAGCCGCCTTCCAGCGTGCCTTCTTCCACCGTGATGACGAACGGCAGTTGCTCCACCGCTCGCAGGATCGTCGGGCGGTCCAGCGGCTTGGCGAAGCGTGCATTGATGACCGTCAATTCCAGGCCATCCTCCTGCTTGAGCCTCTCGGCGGCCTTGACGCAATTCGGCAGGAGGCTGCCGAAAGCGATCAACGCGCCATCACCGCCCCATTCGAGGATTTCCGCCTGGCCCAGTTCCACCGGCGCAGCGCCGCGTTCCACTTTTTCCAGGTTCGCCTTGGGATAGCGCAGCGACACCGGACCGCTGTGATTCAGGGCGAACTTGAGCATCAGGGGTACGTCCAGTTCATCGCCAGGGGCCATGACCGCGAAGTTCGGGAACAACCGCAGGTAAGGAATGTCGAAGACGCCGTGATGCGTCGGGCCGTCCGGTCCAGTCAGGCCGGCGCGGTCCAGGCAGAGCGTGACGGGCAGGTCCTGCAAGGCGACTTCCTGAAACAGCTGGTCGAACGAGCGCTGCAGGAACGTGGAGTAGATCGCCACGATGGGCCGAGTCCCGGCCTTGGCCATGCCGGCGGCGAAGGCTACCGCGTGCGATTCGCAGATGCCCACGTCGAAGAAGCGGTCGGCGAAATCGTTGCGGACTTTTTCGAGCTTGTTCCCCTGGCACATCGCCGCCGTGATGACCGCGACCTGCGGGTTATCCTGCATGGCCTGGTAGATGGCGGCGCTGGCGGCATCCGTGTAAGCCTTGGAGCCGCCGCGTTTCAACGACAGGATGGTCCGCTCCGGGCCGACCTTCTCGAAGACCGGCGGCGTGTGGTAAGTCACCGGGTCTTCACTGGCTTGCGGGACGCCGTGACCCTTCTCGGTCAGGACATGCAGCAGCACCGGGCCTTTCTGGTCCTTCAACTCGCGCAGCCAGCGGCGCAGCGTGGGCAGGTCGTGGCCGTCCACCGGGCCGAAGTAGCGGAAGCCCATCTCCTCGAAGAGCATGCCGCCGGTGAGGAACGCCTTCAGCCCATCGCGCAGCTGGCAGAGCGCCTCCTGGGCCACGCCGCCCACCAGCGGGATATGCTTGAGCATGTCGCGGATGGTGCGCTTCGAGTCCTGATAGAAGGTGGTCAGCCTGGCGCGGTCCAGGCAGCGGGCCAGGCCGCCGGTGCGCGGGCAAATCGACATCTGGTTGTCGTTGAGGATGACCAGCAAGTTCTTGTTCAGGCCCCCGGCGTTGTTCAGCGCCTCGAAGACGATGCCCGACGGCAACGCGCCATCGCCGATGACCGCGACGCTATGGCGTTCGTCGGCTTCGTTGCCGACGCCGCGTGCCGCGATTTCGTCGCCGACCTTCAGGCCGAGGGCGCAGGAGATGCTGCAACCGGCGTGGCCGGTCATGAACAGGTCGAAGGGGCTTTCGTGCGGATTGGGATAACCCATCAGCCCGCCGCGCGTGCGGATGCTGTCGAACTGGGGGAATCTTCCGGTAATGAGCTTGTGCGGATAAATCTGGTGGCCGGTGTCCCAGATCAGCCGGTCCTGGCGGAAGTCGAAGGTCAGGTGCAGGGCCAAGCACAGCTCGACCACACCGAGATTGCTGGCGAAGTGGGCCGGCCGGATGCTGAGCACCCGCACCAGCTCGTCGCGCATTTCCTGGGCCAGCTGCGCCAGCTGGTCCTCGGTCAGTGTTTGCAGGTCGGCCGGGCTGGCGATCTTCGACAGTAGCTGGCTCATGTCCGTGATCCTTTCGTCCATGGTCCGTGATCCGCGGTCCGCAATCCATTCGACGGAAGGGGCGAAGCAATCGGTGCCGACAGGCTTTCGGCTCGTCGCACTTCAACGATCGCGGTGCAGCACCAGCTGCACCAAGTCGATCAGGCGCTGGGCTTTTTCCCCCAGTGGGTCCAAGGCATGTCGGGCGTCGTCGGCCAATTGCTCGGCACGGCGGCGCGATTCCGGGACTCCCAGCAATGCGGGGTAGGTTAATTTACCACGAACCGCATCCTTTTGTACACGCTTCCCGGTCTGTGCGGCGCTGCCCTCGACGTCCAGCAGGTCGTCGGTGATCTGAAACAACTGGCCGAAGCAGCAGCCAAAGCGGCCCAGGGCGTCGCGCACGGCAGGATCGACACCTTCCGGGCGTTCCCCCTGAGCGACCCATTGCCCCAGTCGGAGACAGGCGCGAAACAGCGCGCCGGTCTTGCGGGCGTGTATGTCTTCGAGAGCGGGCAGGGCAGCGCTCCCCTCCGGGTCGCGGCTAAACGCCTTCTGCTCCCACGCCAGGTCCAGCACTTGACCGCCGACCATGCCGGCCGCTCCCGCGCCGCGTGCCAGCTCCAGAGTACAACCGGCAGCGGTGCGCGGCGGATAACAGTCCGCCAGCACCTGGAAGGCCAGGGTCAGCAGCGCATCGCCCGCCAGGATGGCCGTGGCCTCGTCGAACTGCTTGTGGCAAGTCGGCAGGCCGCGGCGCAAATCATCATCGTCCATCGCCGGCAGGTCGTCGTGGATCAGCGAATAGGTATGCACCATCTCGACCGCACAGGCGGCTGGCAGCGGGTTTCCGCTGTCCTCGGAAGGCTGACGCCCCCCGGTGGCCTCGGCCGCCAGCATCAGCAGCAACGGCCGTAGCCGCTTGCCGGGCGCCAGCAGGCTGTAACGCATGGCTTCCAGCAGCGCCGGC
>JAGVLI010000386.1 GCA_020054355.1 Planctomycetales bacterium
GACGCATTGAGGAAATTCGATGCCAAGCGTGACACAACAGCCCGGCTTCCTGGGCACGGTCTCGTGGGACGGCTCCACGGCCACCAGCGAGCGCGTGCTGCTGCGGACCAACATCGCGAATCGCCAGCTGGTGGAACGGAATCAGTACGTGCGGATCGATGACGCCGAGGGGGCGCGCAGCGGTTTTCTGGCGCGGGTGGTTTCCGGGCCGTTCTTTCACCGCGCGGGCACAGCCACCGTGGGCGGCATGACCGCCGGCGGCTCCCTGGATTGCGTGCTGCTGGCCGACCTGGAAATCCAGGGGGAAATCGTCGAGGGCCGGCCGCGCGACACCAATTCGCGCCCCTCGCCGGGGTCGTCCATCTTCGCCCTGAACCCGACCGAAATCGCCGACCTGCACGGCCTCAAGGGCGACATGCTGCTGGGGCACATGTCCGGCCAGGAGGAGCTGCACATCTTCCTGCAAAGCAAGAACAAGGGCGTGTTGCCGCGCAACCTGGGCATCTTCGGGACGGTCGGCTCGGGCAAATCGAATACCTCGCAGGTGGTCATCGAGGAAGCGGCCAAGGCTGGCTGGGCCGTCATCATCCTCGACGTGGAGGGCGAGTACACGGACATGGATCAGCCGACCGAGGACGCCGGCATGATCGAACGGTTGGCGCGTTTCGGCCGGCAGCCGGCGGGCCTGCCCGATTTTCACGTCTTCTGTCCCGCCAGCTGCACCAGCGACAAGGCCGGCGCCGAGACCTTTTCGGCGCGCCTGGCCGATTTCGAGACGAGCGTTATCGGCGAGCTGCTGCAAGTGACGCTGCCGGAACGCAACGCCCTGCTGGACTGCGTGGACTATCTGAACCAGAAAGCCCGGAGCAAGGTCTCCACCACCGAGAAGGAAGGCTTGCAGACGCTGCTGGACGCCTCGCCGACGGCCAAGCTGCCCTTCACGCTGCGCAGCCTGCGCGAACGCGCCGGCGAGCGCTCGTCGAAAGGCAGCGAGTTCCTCGACTACGCGGGGCTGACGGCGAAGCTGAACTGGCTGATGCAGTCCGAGGCGTTCGACCAGATCAACATGCCGTCGCTCGATCCGGTGCGCATGATGGTGGCGGGGCGCGTCAGCATCATCGACGTGAGCGTCGCCAACGACGTGGTCAAGAACATGGTGACGGCCGACTTGCTGCGCAAGGCGTTCGCCCTGAAGATCACCCGGCCCAGCACCCCGCCGACCTTGCTGATCCTGGAAGAAGCGCACTCGTTCATCAGCCGGGAGCGCGCGCAAACCATGCAGGCGACCTTGACCATGCTCCGCAACGTCACGCGGCGCGGGCGCAAGCGCTGGCTGTCGATGGCCTTCGTCAGCCAGCAGCCGGGGCACCTGCCGCCGGAAATCTTCGAGCTGTGCAACACCCGCATCGTCCACACGCTGCGCAGCATGCACAACCTCGAAGCCCTGATGATGACGACCGGCGACGTGAGCCGCGACCTGTGGGCGCGCTGCCCGCTGCTGGGTCCGGGCCAGGCGATCCTCAGCTCGCCGCAAATGAGCCGCTCGGTGGTCATGTCGGTGCGGCCGGCACAGTGCCGGCGGAAGTTCATGGATTAGCGTTGCGTTGCGGAATCCGGTGTTACCAAGTTTGGGCGTTGACCGTGCGGACTACGCAATGGCATTGGACGACGAAGAGCTTGTGCCGGTGTTTATTCCCGCCCTCGGTCCGCTCCTGGTTCGCGCCGAAGACCTGAAGGGCGAGCCGCTCTCATATGACGAGGTCATCAGAATCCGCGACAAAGCGACTTGCATCATGATGCAAGTGGACGATGCGCGGAAGTTGGATGAGAGCCGTGGGTATCGGGACATCAATCCGGAAAACTGCTGGTTCGATTGGCAACATCTTCGACGCGAGTTGGGCAGAAAGCCAGACCTGGACCCCGGGCCGAGACTCAACCAAATTCGGGGCGGCGATCCTGAATACCAACGAACAGTACAAAATGCTCGCGCCAGCCTTGATCATTTTCGCAGCCTGCTTCCGGCCGATGGCAGTTCGCGTCTGGGCGCAATGGTGAAGACCGAAATCAGACATGGAGAGAACCAGGCATTCATGTGGTTGTCGAACACGCGGATGTCGGGGACTGACTTTGTCGCCGAGTTTTTTGAGATATCCGAGGGATACCCGAACTACCATGTTGGTGACGAACTGAAGGTTTCCGAAGCGGCGCTGCTCGACTGGATGGTCAACGACAACGGAGTTCTCCATGGCGGTTTCTCGATTCGCTACTACCGCGCAACGCTTCCTGAAAGCGAGCGCGACGATTACGACGCCTATATCGGGGTGACAAGATACGCATGACCAACGGCTGACGCCGACCAGCACAGTTTTAGAGCGTCGCGAACCATGGGATTGTTCGCCTAAACGCGCTCTCGACGTTCCTTCCTCGATAGGATGAAGTGCGCCCCAAGTGATATTGCGTACACTGCCGGCCTTCCCGCAACGCCTGCCCTTGCCCCTGCCTGACTGCCAAAGGACTCGATCATGAATTCCCGAACCATGCTCGGTTGGGTTGCTTTTTCCGCGATGGCGCTGTTGCCCACACCCGCCTGGGCGGCCCCCGAAGCCAAGGGGCTGGGCGATCCGGGAAAACTGCAATCGCTGACCATCGAGTCCGGACGGGCGCAGGATGGCGGTTTCACCCTGGCGGGCCGGGATTCCTGGCAACAACTTTTGGTCACGGGGCAGTACTCCAGCGGCCAGATGCGCGATCTATCCCGGCAAGTGACCTACGAAGCAGCGCCCGCCGGCATCGTGGCCATCGACGGCACCGGCCTGGTGACGCCCGTGCAAGAAGGGCAGGCGACCATCACGGCGAAGTTCGAGGATGGGCCGACGGTCAGCATCAAGGCGACGGTCGCGAACATCGTCAACGACTTGCCGATCAATTTTCCGAACCAGATCGTACCGATCTTCACCAAGTTCGGCTGCAATGCCGGGGGCTGTCACGGCAAGGCTTCCGGGCAAAACGGCTTCAAGCTGTCGTTGCTCGGTTTCGAGCCGCGCGAGGACCACGAGACCCTGGTCAAGGAAAGCCGGGGCCGACGCCTGTTCCCCGCAGCCCCCGAGTACAGCCTGCTGCTCCTCAAGGCGGCGGGCGGCGCTCCGCACGGCGGCGGGAAGAAGATCGACCCCGAATCGCCCTACTACAAGATCGTGCTGCGCTGGATCGCGCAGGGTTTCCCCTACGGCAAAAACAGCGATCCGACCGTCAGCCGCATCGAAGTGCTGCCCAAGGAACGGCTGATGGATCGCGGCGGCCAGCAGCAGCTCACGGTCATCGCCCATCTGAGCAACGGCTCGACCGTGGACGTGACCCGCTTGACGCAGTTCGAGGCCAACCAGCCCGACATGGCCGAGGCGTCGATGACTGGCCTGGTCAGCATCCAGCAGCTGCCCGGCGTGGTGGCGGTGATGACCCGCTTTCAGGAGCATGTGGATGTCTTCCGCGCTACCGTGCCGCTGGGCGCGCCCGTGGACCAGCTGCCGGCCGCGAAGAACTTCATCGATGAGCTGGCCTTCGCCCAGCTGAAGAGGCTCGGTTTGCCGCCGTCGGAACTGATCGGCGACGGCGAGTTCATCCGCCGGGCGACCATCGACATCGCCGGCCGGCTGCCGAGGAAGGAAGAAGTCGAGGAGTTCGTCAAGGACCAGACGCCGGACAAGATCGAAAAACTGGTCGATCGGCTGCTGGCCAGTTCCGAGCATGCCGACTACTTCGCCAACAAGTGGAGTGCGGTGCTGCGCAATCGGCGCAAGGCCCCGAATCAGGATCCGAAGCTGACCATCGCCTTCCATGCCTGGATCAGGGACAGCCTGCACGCGAACCTGCCTTACGATCAATTCGTGCGGGAAGTGGTGACGGCCACGGGCGAGGAGCAGGACAATCCGAGGGTGGTCTGGTATCGCGAGGTCAAGGACGTAGGCTCGCAGGTGGAGGACACCGCCCAGCTGTTCCTCGGCCAGCGGATCGCCTGCGCCAAGTGCCATCACCATCCGCTGGAGAAGTGGAGCCAGCACGACTACTGGGGCCTGGCCGCGTTCTTCTCGCGCGTCGAGGTGAAAGACCCGCCGCCGCCGAAGGCCAAGGGCAAGGAAGCGCCGCCGCCGAAGCTGCCATTCAGCGTGGCGCACAAAACGGGCGCGGCGCAGGCCGTCAATCCCAAGACCAACAAGGCGGTCAAGCCGACGCTGCTGGGCGGCAAGCTGGCGGCGCTGGAGAAGGACGCCGACCCCCGGCCGCTCCTGGTGGACTGGATGGCCGAGAAGGACAATCCGTTCTTCGCGAAGACGCTGGTCAACCGCTACTGGAAGCACTTCTTCAGCCGGGGGCTGGTGGAGCCGGAGGATGACATCCGCATCACGAATCCGCCGAGCAACCCGGAACTGCTGGACGCGCTGGCGAAGCATTTTGTCGAACACAAGTTCGACATGAAGAATCTGATCCGGACCATCTGCACCTCGCAGGTGTACCGGCTGAGCGCTGTCGCCAACGCCTTCAACGCCGACGATCGCCAGAGCTTCTCGCGGTATCTGCCGAAACGCCTCAATGCCGAGGTGCTGCTCGACGCGGTGGACGATGTCACCCTGGCCAAGTCCGCGTTCAAGGGCGTGGCGCCGGGCACGCGGGCGGTGCAGTTGCCCGACAACCAGTTCGAGTCCTACTTCCTGAGCGTTTTCGGCCGGCCGGATTCCGCCA
This sequence comes from Planctomycetales bacterium, assembly GCA_020054355.1. Lineage (GTDB taxonomy): Bacteria > Planctomycetota > Planctomycetia > Gemmatales > Gemmataceae > JAGVLI01. The sequence goes on from JAGVLI010000386.1 coordinate 4,738, forward strand.
GCGCTTGCGAGTGCGAACGCACCTCGGACGCGACCCTGGCCCAGTGCCTGCACATGTTCAATTCGGCGGAACTGCTGGGCAAGACGGCGGGGCCGCGCGCCAAGCAACTGGCCACGGACAAACGGCCGCACGACGAACGCTTGAAGGAACTGTACTTGGTGGCGCTGTCCCGGCCGCCGAGCGCTGAGGAAGTCAAATCGCTGACGGCGCATATCGAGAAGAAGGGCGCGAACGTCCAGGCTGCCTACGAGGACATCATCTGGGCGCTGGTGAATACCAAGGAGTTTTTGTTTAACCATTGAGCGTGCTAAACCGCAAGCGGCGGAGAACTCAACCACAAGCGGCGTTAAACGTAGACCTGGCGGAGGAGGTTGGCGGCGGTTTCATCCAGCATTTCCCCTCGGCGGATCTCGTCGAAGCGCGCCAGCAGGTCTTCGGGCCGCAGCCGGCGCTTCTCCGGACCGCTCAAGTCGTGAACGATCCTTCCCCGGCTCATCATGATGAGGCGGTCGCCCAGGTTGGCGGCCTGCTGCATCGAGTGCGTCACCATCATGGTCGTCAGCTGGTCGCGGGCGACGATCTGCTCGCTGAGCTTGATGACCTGGTCCGCGCTTTTCGGATCGAGCGCGGCGGTGTGCTCGTCCAGTAACAACAGGTGCGGACGGAGCCAGGTGGCCATCAGCAACGTCAGCGCCTGGCGCTGGCCGCCGGACAGCGTGCCGATGGGATTGTCGAGGCGGTCTTCCAGACCCATGCCCAGGGTGCGGATGCGCTCCTTGATCTCCGCGCGGCGGGCCGGGCCGGTGATGCGCTTCAGGCCGCGCCAAGATCGGAAGA
>JAGVLI010001041.1 GCA_020054355.1 Planctomycetales bacterium
ACCCGGAGGGGATTGCTCCGGGTGCTTACGCACCCGGCTCGCTGGGGCATATTTGGAGTGACAGCGTGGCTGCTTCACGTTATGTCGTCGGCATCGACCTGGGAACCACCAACAGCGCCCTGGCCTACGTCGATACCGGCGTCGCCAAAGATAAGGACGCGGTGCCCACGGCCTTTTCCCTGCAACAGGTGGTGCAGCAGGGGACCGTCGAAGCGCGGCCGTTGTTGCCGTCGTTTCTCTACTTGCCCGGTCCCGGCGAGCAGCCGGCCGGCAGCCTCAAGCTGCCCTGGGACGCCAATCGGGATTTCGCCGTCGGCGAGTACGCCCGCAACTTCGGCAGCCAGGTGCCAACCCGCCTGGTGTCATCCGCCAAGTCCTGGCTCTGTCATCCCGGCATCGACCGGCGTGCCCCGGTCTTGCCCTGGAAGTCGCCGGAAGACGGTCGGCGAGTTTCGCCGCTGGAAGCCAGCACGCGCTATCTGAAGCACATGGCCGAAGCCTGGAATCACGGCATCGCGAAGGACGTGGCCGAGAATCGCCTCGAACGCCAGGACATCGTGCTGACGGTGCCGGCCTCCTTCGATGCGGTGGCCCGCGACCTAACCGTGGAAGCCGCCCGCGCCGCCGGTTTCGAGCACATCACCTTGCTGGAAGAACCGCAAGCGGCTTTCTATGCCTGGCTGGAAGCGAGCCACGAGAAATGGCGCGACCAGGTGGCGCTGGGCGACATCGTCCTGATCTGCGACGTGGGCGGCGGCACCACCGACCTATCGCTGATTGCCGTCGGCGAGGAAGCCGGCCAGCTGGTGCTGACGCGAGTGGCCGTCGGCGACCACATCCTGCTCGGCGGCGACAACATGGACCTGGCGCTGGCCCACACCGCCGCCCAGGCGCTGGCCGCCAAGGGCACCAAGCTGGACGCCGGCCAGATGCACCAACTCTGGCACAGCAGCCGGGCGGCCAAGGAAAAACTCTTCACCGACCTGAACCTCACCAGCGCTCCGGTGACGGTCCTGGGCCGCGGCAGCCGGGTGATCGGCGGTACGGTCCAGGGCGAATTGACCCGCGCCCAGGTGGAAAAAGTGCTGATCGAGGGCTTCTTCCCCGATTGCCCGGTCGATGCCGAACCCGCCAAGCAGCGCACGGTCGGCTTGCAGGAACTGGGTTTGCCATACGCCAGCGACCCAGCCGTGAGCAAGCACCTGGCCCGCTTCCTGCACCGCAACGCCGAGGTGGTGGCCGAGCATGCCGCCAAGAGCAAGCGCAAGAAGAAGTCCAACTTGCCGACGGCCGTGCTGTTCAACGGCGGCGTCTTCAAGGCGGCCACCCTGCAAGAACGGCTGGTCAAAATCCTCAACCACTGGTCCGGCTCGGCCCACATCAAGGTGCTGCAAGGCAACGACCTCGATCAATCGGTGGCGCGCGGCGCTGCCTACTACGGCATGGTGCGGCGCGGCAAGGGCGTGCGGATTCGCGGCGGCACGGCCCGCGCCTACTATGTTGGCGTCGAGACTTCGCTGCCGGCGGTGCCGGGTGCGCCGCCGCCGCTCAAGGCGCTGTGCGTGGTGCCCTTCGGCATGGAAGAGGGCACCGAATCCGACGTGCCCGAACAGGAATTCGGCCTGGTGGTCGGCGAGCCGGCGGAGTTCCGCTTTCTCGGCTCGACCGTCCGCCGCACCGATTCGGTCGGCACCATCGTCGAGGAATGGCAAGGCGAGATCGACGAGCTGTCGCCGCTGGCCACCGAGCTGGAAGCGCCCGGCAAGCAGGGCCGTACGGTGCCGGTCCACCTGCATAGCAAGGTAACGGAAGTCGGCACCCTGGAACTCTGGTGTATCAGCCGCGACGGCAAACAGCGGTGGAAGCTGGAATTCAACGTCCGCGAAAAGTCGGAGTAGGTCCCGTTTAGCCGCGACCCGAAGGGGAGCGAGAAAGTCCAACCATGAAATTCGCAGCCATCATCGAGTACATCCAGGACAAGGCGAAGATCGGCGAAATCCGCCCGACGCACCGCCTGTATCTGACCAGCCTCAAGGAAAAAGGCCAGCTGGCGGCCAGCGGGCCGTTCACGGACGACAGCGGCGCGTTGATTATCTACGAAGCCGCCACCCAGGAAGACGCCGAGCAACTGCTGCAAGGCGACCCGTTCTGCAAGAACGGCGTCTTCGTCAAATGGCAAATCCGTCCCTGGAACCCGGTGATGGCCAACCGGGAATTATTCCCCGTTTGATACAGCCAGCCCCCCAGCACCGCTTGCGGCTTTGCACCCAGCTTGCGGTCCGGCAGGCTCGTTTCGTTTCAATTCATATCACTGACACCCCCCAGCCAGTCTCAATGAGAATCAATAAGGGTTAGTGGGAGCTAACTTCAATGCCAGCGATCAGTCGTCGCTCTCCGCTGGTTCCCCCGCTCCTGGCTCGCCGCCCAGGAGCTTGGCCCGGCTCATGACCGTGTAGGTCGGCCCCGACGAAGCCAGCTCGCTGCTCATCACCAGCACTTCGCGCACGATGGTTCGGCCTCCTTGCCAGGCAGCATGCTTGGTGAGCGCTGCGGCCAGCTCCGGCGAGGGCCGTTCGCTTTTCATCCGGCCAATGGTCAGGTGCGGGGTGTATTTTCGGTCTTCGCGCCGGTAGCAACCCAGTTCGAGCAGCGGTTCTTCGAGCGCGTCGTGCAGCTCGATGACTTCTTCCGCCCCTTCCCCGACACCGGCCCAGAGAATGCGTGGCCGACGCGGATTCGGGAAGCAGCCCACCGTCTCGATGCTCATCGGAAATACCGGCAGCTCCGCGCAGGCTTCAGCCACCGCGTTGCAGACTTCCGGCACCTCGCGGTCGATCACTTCGCCGAGGAACAACAGCGTGACGTGAATGTTCACCGGCTCGACCCACTTGACGCCTGCCACGGCATGGTCCAGGGTCTCCTGAAGGGTCAGCAGCCGATGGCGGATGGCCTTGTCCACGTCGATGGCGATGAAGGTGCGGATGCGTGCCATGAATTGGATTCCGCCCACATGCGTGCCGGTCAAGCACGCGAATCAACATCCAAGAATAGCTGATAGCTGACAGCTATTAGCTGTCAGCTAATTCGACACTTCACGCAGACCGCTCGGACTTGCGGCCCCGCGACGCTCAAAACTCCAGCATCTTTTGATACCAGCTCAGCCGGTCGTCGATCTCCTTGCGCTCCGTGCGCTTCAGGCGGTCCAGTCCAAAATCCTCCACGGTCAGGCTGGCGATCACCGTGCCGTACGCCATCGCACGGCGCAGTCGGCCGGGAGGCTGATCGTCCGTCGAGGCCAGGTAGCCCATGATGCCGCCCGCGAAGCTGTCGCCCGCGCCCGTGGGATCGACGACCGTTTCCGTGGGAAACGCGGGAATCACGAACACCCCGTCCTGGCTGATGAGCATCGCGCCGTGCTCGCCTTTCTTCAGCACCACGAACTTCGGCCCCATCTTCCGGACGGCATGACCTGCCGTGATGAGATTGTCGTGCCCGGTCAGCAACTGGGCTTCGCTGTCGTTGAGGAACAGGCCATCGATTTTCGGAAGCAAGGCGAGCAACTCGTCGCGGAATTCGCGGATCCACAGGTCCATGGTGTCGGCCATGATGAGCTTCGGGGCCTTCACCTGTTCCAGCACTTTCAGCTGCGTGGCCGGCCGGCTGTTGGCCAGGAAGACATGGCTGCTGTGCCGAAAGGACTCCGGCAGCTTGGGATCGAAATGCTCCAGCACATTCAGATGAACTTCCAGCGTATCGCGGTTGTTCATGTTCTTGTGATAGCGGCCCTTCCAGCGGAAGGTCTTGCCGGGTTCCACGGATAGCCCGGAAAGGTCGATGCCGCGACCGGCGAGCATGGTGCGATGCTCCGCCGGAAAATCCTCGCCGACAGCCGCCACCAGGCGGGGCTTGGTGAAAAAGCTGGCCGCGTAGGAAAAGAAGCTGACCGAACCGCCGAGGATATCGTCCGCCTTGCCGGTCGGCGTCTCGATGGAGTCGAAGGCCAGCGAACCGACTACCAGCAGCGAGTGTGCATCGTTATTCTTCATCGTAGCTCCTGATTATTCGTAGGTCAGGCTTTCCAGCCTGACATTCCTGTCGGGGGCGCATCAGTCAGGCTGGAAAGCCTGACCTACCAATCCGTTCCTGTAGGTCAGGCTTTCCCGCCTGACATTCCGGTCGAGGGCGCATCAGTCAGGCGGGTAAGCCTGACCTACCAATCCGTTCCTGTAGGTCAGGCTTTCCAGCCTGACATTCCGGTCGAGGGCGTGGCAGTCAGGCTGGAAAG
>JAGVLI010001064.1 GCA_020054355.1 Planctomycetales bacterium
CCCGGCTGGCCACCTGATGCAGCCAGCCGCCGATGGACTCATTCCAGGACAGCGACCCGGCCTTGCGCACCAGCACCAGAAACGTGGCCTGGAAGCAGTCGTCCACATCCTGGCCGCGATCCAGCAAGCGCCGGCAGACGCCCAGCACCATTGGCCCATGCCGACAGACCAACATCTCGAACGCGGCCTGGTCGCGCAGCTCCAGGAAGCGCTGCAGCAGCTCCCGATCCACCACCGACGCATCCGCCGCGCGGCGCAGGTAGCGCAACACCACTCCGTAACGTAGCTTGGCCATCAACACCTCATGCCCGGACGAACGACACTGTTGCTATGCCCGCAGGAAAGGAGGCAACTGCAAGATAATCGAAAATTTTCCGGGGAAGCCAGGGAAATGTCGGGGCCAGCAGTGCGGCTTCAGGTTGTGTCGGGTACGATGCTTTGGCAGCGGCAGGGTGGCCCGACGGCCTATTTCCTCAGTCAAGGCTTTGCCTGAGGGTGCGGCGAAGATTCTTTACCGTGATGACCCAGTCATCTAACCAAGACGGTGTTCCTTGTTGCTTTCCAGTCTTCGAGACTGGTCATCACCATTCTGACTTCCTCCAAGGAAGTAGCACCGCCATTGCCCAAATCCCGTCGTGTGCTCTCCAAGATATACAAAATGGCCTGCCGCACTTCAGAATCAGAATATGGGTAGCGCGTCCGACCCAATTCAGAAATGCTGAACTCTGGATGACTGACGATATACTCCAGACCAAGTCGCAATTGGTCAAGTTCATGGTGTATCGCCGCCACCTTCTTCATGTTCTCTATATAAGGATCGTATTCTTGAAGAGCGTCTGGCGGCAATTCGTGATAATCAAACCAGCCTGCCAGAACATAATCCAAATAATGCCGTATGAGCCAGGTGTTGATGTTCATTGTCATGCCTGCCGAAGTTCTGACCGCAATTTCGCGCCAAATCAGTTCACATAATCGATTTCTCGCATCCCGGTCGAACCGCGCCACGGGGTGGCACGTCCCTCGGTACTCCGAGGGCGTGCCGAACCTCGCAACGACTTCACCCACGACCGGTGGCAAGTCCCACGCACGTCCTCGGAGTACCGAAGGACGTGCCACCCTGCCGATCGGATTCTCTCGGCCCGGCCAGGAACGCCTATGCCGTCCCCTGACCGCGGACATTGATTTGGCCTACCGCCACTCCCTTGACCTTTTTTCGCTTTACCGGCGGACTGGTAATCATCGCCACGACGATTTGAGCAATCGCATCTCCCTCTTTGAGGGACAACTGAAAAGGACCGAGATTTGCAATTTCCAGTACGACTTTCCCCCACCAGCCAGCATGAATGGTTGGTGCGGTCATGTGGACAAGTAATCCGGTGCGGGCCTTGGTGCTTTTCCCGTCAATGAAGCAGATTAGCCTGGGATTCTCCTCCGGCGTGCCGACCTTCTCCTTGGTTTGCCAGAGAAAGTAACCGTGGCGGCGCAGGACAACGGCACGGCCCCGGCGAAAGACGAGTTGGTTGGGGTTGCCGGCATCTTCTTCGGGTATTGATGAGTGAAACCGAGCCGCGAATGCGTCATGGTTGAAGCCGCCTACTCCGAGCGTGGGTTCGTTGCCACTGTCGCGCTGCTGTGCTTCAAATGCAGGCGCGTTCCAGACTCTGGTTTCCTCGATCACATCGAGGTGCAGATCGATGGAGGTAGTGTCGTATTCCGTGGGGGCCGGTTCGACGATCAGTTGCTGGGTTCTGACAGCGAACTCCAAATCACGGTCCGACAAGTACATTGGGCGCAGTCTCCGGTTTGGGCGGGCTTATGACCGTAGGGCGATCCACCATGTTCTCGACTCGTACCGCAATCACTTCTCCATCCGGCAATTCGACGGCATTTTGCTCGTCGTCCAGAATTTCGACCAACCGCGCCGCGAGCAGACCTTTTTCGGATTGAGCAGGACCATTCTCGGAAACGAGTACTCCCTTTTCGTTCCAACAGAAATGGCTCGGTGCGATGCCCTGGTAGGTCTTGCCATCCGCCATGGTGACCCTGAAAATTCGCTCGCTGGAAAACATCCCGGGATCGAGCGTACAAGGAATAGCGACCAATCGACGCTGACGCATGGCAACACCCTTCTTGGGTTTTTGGAGGGGCTTATTTCGCCCCGATTCGTCATTCCCGCCCATGCGCACCGGATGCGCACGAGCGAAGAAACGCTATCTCCGTGCCAATCGGAACAGAGCAGCTTGAACCTGAACAAAAACCGCGCTGGAGTGCAAACTCGGTTGAGTGGAGAGTTTAGCGATGCAGAACTGAATAAACCAGAAAAATGGAAGCCGATTTTCCAACTGCACCGTGCTCACGTCCTTTTTCCCGGCACCACGGCAGGCGATGCGCGTTGAGCACGTCGCGGCCCAGTTGCACCCACGGTTCGCCGGGGTGAGCCAGGACCTCAACCGGCTGCAAGGGAAGATTGTGGATGCCGAGGAGGACGGCGTACCGTTCCATCGACTCGCGATTGCCGCCCACTCCGCTCACTTCTACCTCGCCGGTGTGGGGCAACGTCAGGGCGTGCGCGATAGCGATGGGCAGCACCGATTGGTCCGCACCGCTGTCCAGTTGGGCTGGCACATCGGGTAATTCAGCCCCGGTGTGCGGGTGGCGCAACCGCACCAGAACGAATGGGGCCGGAGGCTGCTTCTGCGCGTTGTAGGTGTAGCGGATCATCCGCCCACCTGCCGCTCTCCCAGCACACGGCGAATGCCCGAGCGCACCATCGGCTCCGGCCCCTCGCTGACGAGTCCCACATAAATATCGGCACGGACGCGGTCCAGGGCACGGAAGACTACTTCCGCGCGCACCGGCCCGCTGTCCACGACCTGCTCGTCGTGGATGGCGACGTACTGACCCCGGTGCGTGTTCAACAGTTCCGGCAGCAACCGGTAGAAAGCCCGGCGCTCGCGCTCGAACTTGGTGAGCGGTGGTTCGGGCAGTTGGACTTCAATGGCCGGTGGCGTCGTCGTTTCGCTCATGGTGGTTGTTCTCGGAACTTCAGCCGATTTCCAGCGCCAGGCCGGGGCCGTCCAGCAGCAGCCGATGCGCGTTGAGCACGTCGCGGCCGAGCAGCACCCACGGCTCGCCGGAATCCGCTACGACCTCGATTGCGCGCAGAGGTAATGAATGGATGCCCAGCAGAACGTCATAGACAGGCATGGTTTCGACTTTTCCGCCCACGCCGCCAATGTCCATGTCGCCGATCTTGTCCAGGGCGAGAGCATGGACGAGAGCCAACGGCAGCAAAGTACGATCGGCGGCCGTGTCGATCTGCGCCGGCAGATCGCGCGCCTCCGCCCCGCTTCTGGGGTGCCGCATCGTGACCAACACGAACGGGGCGGGCGGCTGTTTCTGCAGGTTGTAAGTGTAGCGAATCACGGGCCGACCTGCCGCCGGCCGAGGTCGCGTCGGACGCCGGAGCGGTAGACCTGCCTCGGTTCGACGCTGACGAGGCCGACATAAATGTCGGCGGGGCCGATCCGCTCCAAGACACGCATGGCGACCGGCAACCGCTCTGGCCCGCTGTCCACGACCTGTTCTTCGTGGATGGCGACGTACTGACCCCGGTGCGTGTTCAACAGTTCCGGCAGCAGCCGGTAGAACGCCCGGCGCTCGCGCTCGAATTTGGTAAGCGGCGGTTCCGGCAGATGGACTTCGATGGCCGGCGGGGTAGTTTCGCTCATGGTGGTTTCCCTCGGTGCAAGGGAATCGCGGGGTCTGATGCTCCCGATAGGATAACGCAGCGCGAGGTCGATTGCCAACCGTCCGCAGGCGAACGCAAGCGTTCGCCCGCAATTCGATGCCGGGCAGTCTCTCCGCCAGCACGCGGTCCCTGGGACCGTAGCCCTGTGCCCGTTTCTAGCGGCTGCCAGCGGCCGATTACGCAAGATGTCACTTGTATCTGCACTAGCTGACTTCCAGCAAATACAAATCACTCTTCCCCGCCCGCTCCCCCACGAAGACCAGTCGCTTGCCGTCCGGATGCCAGGCGGGATAATCGTCCCGGTCTTCGTTCCGCGTCAAGCGCTTGACGCCGGACCCATCCAGGTTGATGACGTAGATTTCGTAATTGCCGTCGCGGTTGCTGACAAAGGCCAAGCGCTTGCCGTCGGGCGACCAGGCCGGCCGTTGATCGATGCCCGGACTTTTCGTCAGGCGCTTTGGGTTCGCGCCGTCGGCGTTCATGACATAAATTTCATAGTCGCCGTCGCGACTGGAACCGAAGGCGATCTTCTTGCCGTCCGGCGAGAATGTCGGCCAGTGGTTGATGCTGCTGGCGGTCAACGGCTTGCGGTCCTGGCCAGCCAGGTTGACCGAGTGAATCTGCTGTCCGCCGTCGGCGGGAATGCTGAAGATCACCCGGCTGCCATCCGGCGCGATCGACGGCTTACGCATCCCCTGAAAGCCGCCGCCCGGATCGAAAAACGACTCCTTGTTCTGCTGCAGGTCGCGAATGACCAACTTGAGATTGAGGTTTCCCTTGCTCTGCACGAAGGAGCAATAGCGGCCATCCGGCGTGAAAGCAATCTCGAATTCCGAGGTGAGCGCCTGCGGGTGCAGCCGTTCGCTGACGCCGTCCGCCAGTTTCAGGCGCATCAGGCTCATCTGCGTCGGCGATTCCTGGACGGTGTAGACCAGTTCCTCGCCGTTCTTGATGAACACCGGGTCCATCTTCAGCTTGCCGTCGCGCGTCAGCTGCATGGGGAATCTCCGGATGGCCTGTGGAATGGTCCGCACAGCGGCCCCTACGCAATTTTGTAGGGTCCGCTGTGCGGACCGCTCAGCCCTGTGCTGCATCGCACTCGCAATCTACTCGAACCACGCTTCTCCGAAGCGTCGCGAACCGACGTGAATTACAGCAACTCGTCAATCACCCGGCCGCTTTGCAAGACGCGAAATTCGGCGCGCTGCTGCGAGGTAACGCCGGTCAGTTCCAGCATGGTCGTGCCGATCATCGCCGGCGTGATTGGTTCGGTGATCGGGTCGCTGCCGGTGCGGTCGCTCTCGCCGATGATCCGGCCGGGTTGCACGCCCGCGCCGGCCCACAGGGAGAAATAGCAGTTGGGCCAGTGGTCGCGGGAAGCGGTGCCGTTGATCTTCGGCGTCCGACCGAACTCGCCCATGCAGATGACCAGTGTGGTCTTGAGCAAGCCGCGCTGCTCCAGGTCGTCGAGCAGCGCCGAGAAGACGCGGTCGAGGATCGGGCAATGGCGGTCGGCCAGCATCTCGAAGTTGTAGATGTGCGTGTCCCAGCCGAAATCGCAGTTCGGCGTCATCGCCTCGACATACTGGCTCCAGTTGACCTGCACGTAGGGCACCTGGGCCTCGACCAGCCGGCGGGCGAGCAGGCAGCTCTGGCCGAAGGAGGTCTGCCCATAGGCGTCGCGGGTCTGCTGGCTTTCTCGGCTGACGTCGAGCGCCTTGCGGGCTTCCGGCGAGGTGAGCAGCTGATAGGCCCTCTGCCGGGTTGCATCCCACTTCTGGAACTCGGAGGTGTCCAGGCGCTGCCGCAAGCCATCGAGTTCCGCGAGCAGCGAACGACGGTCTTCGAGGTGCTTCGGCGTCAAGCCGTCGAGCAGCTGAAGCGAGGGAATATCGACTTCGCCTTGCTCGGAACAATTGACGAGGAACGGGTCGTAGACCTTGCCCCAGTTGCCGCCGCCATAGCCCTTCATCGGGCCGACCACGTCGCGCGGGTTGCCCCGGCCGATGCTGATGAACGGCGGCAGCTGCCGGGGACCGCGCTGCCGGGCCAGCACGGAGCCGAAGTTCGGCGCGAGGCCCTCGCCCGCTTCGTCCGCGCCCGTCAGCGCGATGGTGCCGGCTTTCAAATGGTCGCTGTGAAAGTTCTTGTGGGATCGGATCAACGTATACTTATGACTGCGTGCCGCCAGCTTGGGCAACACCTCGGTGATGCGGACGCCGGGCGTGCGGGTCGCAATGGTCGAAAACGGCCCGCGATACTCGGCGGGCGTATTCGGCTTGGGATCGAAGGTGTCGAGATGGCTCGGCGCGCCCCAGAGCCAGACGAGCAGCACCGACTTGGCCTTGGCCGGCTCCGACGCAGGGGTGAAGGCAGGCAGACCGCCAGCAAAGGGTGCGGCGAGGCCGGCTTGCAAGAAAGTCCGACGGCTGATGCCCTGGCAGATGCGCGTCGGAAAGCTCCCGATATTCAGCATGGCAGGCTCCCGGAAGAGACTTCCTTTCAGCGTGAAATTAAGTCTAGCTTCGGCTCGCCGCCTTTGCAAGCGGCAAGTTGCAAATTTCTGGCGACGGCCTCAACGCCGCATAGAATAGGCGTGCTGATGTAGGTCAGGCTTTCCAGCCTGACACTCCGCAGCGTGTCAGGCTGGAAAG
>JAGVLI010000692.1 GCA_020054355.1 Planctomycetales bacterium
CCGTAGCCGCCGCCGCCACCGGAACGACCACCGCCACCGCCGCCCCGCTCTTCACGAGGACGTGCTTCGTTGACGGTCAGAGCACGGCCATTGAAGTCCTGGCCATTGAGGGCCTGAATCGCCGCCTGAGCTTCCTGATCGGTGCCCATCTCGACGAAGCCGAAACCCTTCGAGCGGCCGGTGTCCCGGTCGGTGATGACCTGGGCCGATTCGACCCGGCCGTGCGCCTCGAACACTTTTTGCAGATCGCTGTCGGACACGCCGTACGGCAGATTGCCGACGTACAACTTCTTACCCACGTTGGGCCTCCTGGAGACACGATGCGGCCGAATTGACTTCCCACACGGTTGGAAACGGCCGCACGAATAGAGCCTGAACCTACGAGTCAAATTGGGACGAGAGAAACGGAAATGGAGGGATGGCAACGAAGGACATCACGACCATCAGCATTCTGCAAGGCCCAAGAACATGAGAATGATGGTAAATAAATCGCCGGATTCAAGCAACCCTTTTCCGCCAAGAAATTATTCCGCGCAGGCGCGCTCCCCAACCTGGCCGGACGCGAAATGCACGGCTGGCCGGTAACGCAACCAATCCTTACGCCGAAGGCGTTACAGAACACAGCCCAGGGTTGCCGGTACTCCGGCTACCCTGGGTGTCGGCGGCCATTTGAATATTCTACCCCGAAGGGGTTGCATAAACAAATAATGTCATGTTTATTCAACCCCTTCGGGGTAGATGGGGATTTGATTTCTGAATCACCCAGGGTAGCCGGAGTACCGGCAACCCTGGGCTGTGTTATGCAACGCCTTCGGCGTAAAGAGCGGGCAGTCGGTTAGGCCCTGTCATTTGTCCTTCGGAATGGACACGGCCTTGGGCTTGCCGGCTGCCCAGTGGATGCCCTGCATCACCAGCTTCTGGAACGACGGATTGCTCCACGCTTTGACGTCGTGGCCCAGGCCGCAATGGAACACCCGGCCCTTGCCCGCCTCGATGGTCCAGAGGATGTCGTTGTTGTTGTTCTTCTCGGAGGACTTCGCGGGGCGTTCGCGAAACTGGCCGATCACATGCCGTTTGACGCCCTCGGCGAACTTGTAGGTGTATTCCTCGTCGTTGACGGTGAACGGCTCGATGCCGGCGACGATGGGATGGTCCTTGTCGGTGACGTTGATGAGCAGGTCGTAGGTGCCCGGCGCGTGGCCGGCGAATCGGCCGCCGGTCAGGTTCAGCCAGACCTTGCTGTTACCGAAACTCGCCGTCGCGCCGTGCAGCGCCACCAGACCGCCGCCTTCCTCGACGAAGGCTTGCACGGCCTTCTCGGCGTCGCCTTCCAGCTTGTTGCCGACGGTGTAGAAGACCAGCACGTCGTAGTCGGCGCGCTTGACCTCGGCCAACTTGGCCAGGTGGGCTCCATCGCCCGGCTTGCCCTTGGGCGGGGCCAGCAGCGTCGCCTCGATGCCGCCCACCTGCTTGATCCGCTCCAGGAGCGGCGGGCAGTTTTTCTCCACGTCATGGCCGCCCGCACCGACCAGCACGAACAGCGCCCGCACCGGCTTGTCCTGGGCCGCGCCGAGCGGCACGACGCCCAGGAATGCGAACAGCAAAAAGCAGGCGGCGATCTTTCGCGCGAACATGATGCTTCTCCCGGAGTGAAAAAAGGCAGGAAGGCCACTGGCAGGCAAGGCAGGCGGTGGTTCACCGTCAGCGCGACATGGTGCCACACTCCAAGACCGATAGCAAGTCCCTTCCCGCCGGCACTCCGCTCAGGGCTTCCCTTCCACGTCCAGCACGCGCTGCTTGACCTCCGCGATCTTCTGCACCGTCAGATAGCCGCGCAGCAAGTAGCCGCTCTTCTTCAGGTTCTCCGGCGTCGGCTCGGCGGCCGAGTTGCCGCCCGCTTCGCTAGCGGTCAGGTGAATGCGCTTCATCAGCGTGCCGAACCAGTCTTCCGGCCGGCGTTGCAGGATTTCCCGTTCCAGGTCGAGCACGGGAATGCCGCGTTCCTTCGCAAGTGCGCGCAAGGCTTCGTTGTAGGACTTGGTCAGCTCCAGCTGGGCCTGAAACGGCGGCACGGTGGTCAGGATGCAGATCGCGCCGCTGTCGAGGATCAGGTCCAGGGCCTTGGCCATGTGGTCGCGGTATTCCTTGACGGGACGTTTGTTTTCCGCGTCGTAGATGCCCACTTTGAGGACGACCATGCGCGGTTTGTACTCTTCAATCAGCTTGGCCAGCGGCGGCAACCCACGCTTGCCGCCCTCGAACAGCATGGGGGCTTCCAGGCCGCTCTCGGAGGTGTAAGCCCGGTAGTGCTCGACTTCCGTGCGACACAACCACCAGCCATCGGTCTTGTTCTTGGCGCCGGCATGCATCCACTTCAGGATGGCGGTATCGGCCTCAGTCTTGCCTTTGCCGCTGGTTGCCCAGGAAGTGTACGGATTGGCGATGGTCATCGAACCGCCGACGTGCAGCACCACGCCTTCCGTGCCCTTGAACTTCGCGGCGACTTTCTTCATCGCGGGCGCGTAGTCCCAGGCTTCGGGCAGCGGTTGCACGCGCTCGGGTTCGGCGGCTCGCGCCGGCAAGCACCAGAACAGGAGGAGACAACCGACGACCATTCGACAATGGCTCATGGCACCACGGCTCCGACAGTTGGGGAAGAGCGACGACCCGTTGCAAGCGCTGCTATTATCGCGGGCCGCGGTCGGGGTCGGAAGGGAATGGCGAATCGCCAGAGCATTGTCAATGTGGGAATACCCCGAGGCCGTACAGCGCCCCGGTCAATGGCAATGACTGTATTGAGGCACTCAAGGCGGACCCGCGATCGTCATCGAACCGCCGGGCACAACCTGGATTCGCAACTCCGCACCTTGCATCAGGGCCATACCGAGAAGTGGCTGCGCGTCGGTGGCCTCGACTTCCACACTCCGCTGCTGTCCGTCCCAATCCACGGTCGCCACGTAGACGTCGAATGCCTGAAAACTGCCATCCGCCAGCTGCCCTTGTTGGCGACAGAGCCACGGCAATCCCAGGGCGGCAATAAGCGCCGGCGGCAGTGTCAGGAAACCGTTGAAGCCGGTATCGACGACTGCTTCCACGTTCTGCGGCTGACCTCCGGCATCACGCACGGTCAGACGAAGCACGGGCTCCAAGTCCGCGTTTACGATGCCGATCATCATGTTCGGACCAACCGTGCGCGGGGACCGAAACGATGGACGGCCGGATAGCCAATGCGGACGCACCAAATCTGAGCGTCCGGGTGGCGGGCCAACAACCGCTGTGAGGCAGTGAGGGTATCGTCGGCCACCTCGAAGGTTCCGGTGTCCACGTCGAGGGCCACGACCTTGCCGTGGTTGCCGGCTTCCACCTGGGGACGCACTTGCTGCTCGTAAAGCGCTGTACCACGGCGAGCATGCTCTTCTTTGCCGTAGCGGGGCTGGGGTATCGTCATGGCCTTTCTCCCGTCTGGCCAGAGGGGTACACATTCAGACCTATTGTATCAGTGACCAGCAGAACACGCTCTCTCGCGGAACCACGAAATGGTCAAATCGAGAATGAAAAAGCCGAGAGCCGCAGGAACGATCCCACGGCTCTCGGCTTGAAGTGTTATCGCCATTCTCAGCCAAACAGCTTGGTCACCGCTTCCGACTGCACCAACTCGCGCGGCTGGTTCAGGTGGTTGAAAGCGATGGTGTGCGGGTCGATGCCAAACGCATGGTAGATGGTCGCCAGCAGTTCGCCCGGATGCACCGGGTCCTTGCGCGGGCTGGACGCGGTCTTGTCCGATTCGCCGTGGACGTTGCCCCGGCGGATGCCGGCACCGGCGATGACTGCCGTGTAGCAGTAAGGCCAGTGGTCGCGGCCGTCG
>JAGVLI010000768.1 GCA_020054355.1 Planctomycetales bacterium
GTGGATCGGCACCGCTTGCGGAATGCCAGCGACCGGAATCGCGCGCACGGCATTGGCCTGAGGAGCGGCGGCATTGCCGCGCGGAAACAGGGTTTCCAGCGCCTGCACCATCTCGGCGGGCGACTGGTAGCGGTCTTCCGCCTTCTTGGCCATCGCCTTGCGGACCACGGCAATCACCGCCGGCGGCACTTCCGGCCGCAGCTGCTCGATGGGCTTGGGCTGGTCGATGCGGTGCTTGAGCAGCTTTTCCATCGGCGTGCCGCCGGGATAGGGCACCTGGCCGGTCAGCACATGGTAGAAGGTGCAGCCCAGGCTGTAGACGTCCGCGCGGATGTCGGCCTTGGCGGAATTGACCGCCTGTTCCGGGGCCATGTAATCGGGCGTGCCGACGACCTTGCCGTCCTTGGTGAGAGCGCTGATCGAATCGCGGTCGTCGCCCTGGACGATGCGGGCCACGCCCAGGTCGAGGATCTTGATGACCGGACCCCAGGGGGACCCCGCCTTCCCGGTGCTCGATTGTCCGCTGGGCCGCTGCACGAGCAAATTGGCCGGCTTGACGTCGCGGTGGACCATGCCGCGCTCGCAGGCTTGCTGCAAGCCGGAGGCCACCTGGCGGATGTAGTCGCAGGCCAGGGGCACGGGCGGCGGGCCTTTTTCCTTGAGCAAATTGCTCAGGTTGATGCCGTCCACGTACTCCATGACGAAGTAATGCACGTCGCCGATCTGGTCGGCGTCCAGGGCCAGGACGATGTTCGGGTGCGACAGCTGGTTGACCGCTTCGATTTCGCGGCGGAAGCGGCGGATGGCGTCGTTGTTGGCGACGTGCTCGCGGCGGATGACCTTGAGGGCGACGGTCCGGCCGATCTTCCAGTTCCGCGCCTTGTAGACGATGCCCATGCCGCCTTCGCCCAGCCGCTCCTGGATGACGTAGGAACCCATGACCAGGCCGTCGGCCTTGCCCTGGAAGACGTGGTTCACCTGGTAGGGCGTCAGCCAGTTCTGCTGGATCAGTTGGCGGGCCAGGGCGCGGGGATCGGGAAACTTGCCTTGCAAGGTGCGCGTCAGCTCGTCCTGCTGTTCAGGCTCCAGCAGCCGATGCTGGCGGACGGACTCGACGAACTCCGCGACCGACTTCACCATGCCGGCGTCTCCCGAGACCACGGAGGTTCATCCGTGGGATGCATGCTCTACGGCCCAGCGCGTCCCACCAGTGTAAACGAACGCGGCCGTGAGAGCGATGGTTTTATATGAAACGCGGCCAGGAGCGGAGCGAGGGGAATTCTGGACGGCGAAAAAGGCACGCGGACCTATCGCCTTGCCGGCAGACCGCCGCCGATGGCGGTGCTCGCTGAATTTCTCCGCTACCGACCTGGCGACAGCACGGCGCCGGTCGGTACAGTTCAGAAAAGAAGTGAGTTGCGAGAAAAACAAAAGACACGCTTGACAAGCGGTTGCTTCCTGGCCAAACTCTCCCTCCGTGGGTGAAGGAGACCGCCAACGCTGTCGGTCGCGCCCGCATGAACTTCATCAAGGAATTGCCCAATGTCTGCTCTGCTCTGCTCTGCTCTGCTCTGCTCTGCTCTGCTCTGCTCTGCTCTGCTCTGCTCTGCCGCGCGCATTTCTTGATTGCCGCCGTCCCCAACGAATACTCGTCGAGCTGACACGCCTCTGACGGCGTTGCGCTCCCGGTGTCGCTTTCGCTCTTCTCCTCCAGCTGGAAATTCACCGATGAACCTCTTCGACCTGTTCTCGCTCAAGACCTGGATCGCGCGCTTGTGCCGGCGGTCGGCCGCCCCCATTCGCAAGACGCCGCTGCGGCCGCGCCGGTCCTACCGGCCGGAACTGGAACAGCTGGAAAACCGCGTGACGCCCGCCGCGACGATCACCATCGTCGCGCAGGATGCCGAGGCCCACGAGGGCACCGAGTCCGACTCGGCTGCGTTCCGCATCTATCGGCAGGGCGGCAATCCGCACGACGACGTGACCGTGCAGTATGCCGTCGCCGGCACCGCCACCAACGGCGTCGATTACGCGGCACTGTCGGGCACCGTGGTCATCCCCGAAGGCGAGGACTTCGTCGATCTGTTCATCGATCCCATCGACGATTACGTCGGCGAATTTGCCGAATCGATCGACGTCTCGCTGCTGGACGGGCCGGGCTACCACCTGGGCGCGGAAACCGAGGCCAGCGCCACGCTGACCAACGCCGAAGCCTACACCGTGCTGGTCGGCAATACCCTGACCTACTTCGTCGAAGCCGGCACGACCCAGCCGGAGTATCCCACCATCACCCCGGACGTCCTGCCGGCCGGCGCTACCTTCGACGTGGTCCTGCAGTACACGGACGGCGGCTTCAACATCTCCCGCTATCAGTTCACCTGGACGCCGACCGCCGGGCAGGTGGGCACGCTCGACATCACCTACACCGCCACGGATTCCCTGGGCGTCATCGGCACCCTGGACTTCACCCACTATGTGGTGGGCATCCTGGCCACGCCGGGCACCGCCGCCGGGCTGGTGTCGCAGGCGGCCAACCA
>JAGVLI010000989.1 GCA_020054355.1 Planctomycetales bacterium
TCATCTCACCGGGCGGCAATTCGAGATCGACGCCGCGCAGCGCCTGCACCCGTGCCTCTGCGCTGCCGAAATCCTTGGTCACGGCGCGGCAAGCGACGGCGGGCGCGGAGGCGGGTGCGGGGCGGCGGTTGGCGGTGATGGCGGTCATGGTTGTCCTCAATTTCCAAGTAGGTCAGGCTTTCCAGCCTGACGATCGCGCCCTCGGCTGGCGCTGTGTCAGGCTGGAAAGCCTGACCTACGAGTCAGCCGCGAAATACTACCGCCGGCTCCAGCACCAGTACGCGGCGGATGCTCAGCAGGCTGGCCAGCACCACGATCAGCAGCACCGCGCCGCCGACGCCCGCCAGCACTTGCCAGTAGATGCGCAAACCCGCCAGGTGCGTGACATGGCTGGTGGACTCGAAGAAGGTTGCCGCCAGCCCGACGCCGATGCCGTAGCCGATGCCGCCCACCACCAACGCTTGCAAGAGAATCATGCCGACGATGCGGCGGTTGCTCAGCCCCATCGCCTTGAGCGCGCCGAACTGCTTCAGGTTCTCGATGGTGAACAGGTAAAACGTCTGCCCGGAGATCGCCACGCCGATGACGAAGCCCAGGATGATGGTGATGCCAAAGTTCACCGGGATGCCCGTCGAGCCGAGAAAGTAGTTGATGGTCTTCCAGACGAACTGCTCGCCGGTCAGGGCCATTAATCCGGTGTCGGCCTCGATGCGCCGGCAGACTTCCTCGGCGGGTACGCCGGCTTGCGGCTTGACCAGGATGAAGTTCATCAGGTTGCGTTCGCGGGGCACGAAGGAGGCCGCCTGGCTGAAGCGCGTGTAGATGATCGGCAAGGTCGTGAACGGCGCGGAAGCCTCGCAGACGCCCGCCAGCACCGCCCGGCGGTCGTTCATTTCAAAGGTGCGGCCGAGTCGGTACGGCTCGCCGGGCCACATGTACTCGTAGCCAGCCTTATCGATGAAGACGGCATCCGGCCGGTTCAGGTCCGCGAGATTGCCCGCGAGCAGCTTTTGCGGCGCGCCCACCAGGGTGGCATCGTCCAGGCCGAAGAGGATGACATTGCGAAAGTTGCCGTCGTCGAGCCGGGCGCGGACCTGGCCCTTGTAGAGCCGGACGGCCCAGTCCACCCCTTCGACGCCGCGCACCCGGTGCAGGTCGGTTTCCGGCAGGCCGGGCACTTCGTCGATGTAGCGGACCTTGTTGTCCATCACCCAGATTTCAGCGTCGCGCACGTCCTGAATCTGGCTGGTGGTCCGGCCCATGATGCCGGCGAAGATCGAAATCTGCTGCGTCATCAGCAGCGTGGCGAAGGCCACGCCGAAGACGATGCCAAAATACTTGCTGCGGTCGCCCGTCAGCATCTTGAGCGCGAGCCAGTTCATGGCGCGACCTCCGCTGTGGCCACGGCGGGTAGCTGGTCGGCCAGTCCCAGCGCCCCAAGCGTGAACGCGGTGATGTGCCGAGTGACCCGCTCCACGTCGAACTTCTGAAACCCTTCCTCGCCCACAAGGAGGGCCGCGATGGGCCGGTTCTGCCGGTAGAACAAGCACTGGCCGACGATGCTGAAGCCGTACAGGTAGAGTGCGTCGGGAGGCACGTCGGGCCTCAGTTCGCGCAGGATGGCTTGCAGTTGCTCCGCCATCGGCCGGATGTAATCGCGGACCACCTCGACGCAGGCAGCCGTCGGCTGGGCCATCTCGCGCATCATGAGCTGCAACGACGCGGCGGCCGACGGCTTCATCATGCGAGTGGTGAACACGCGGATGAAGTCCATCAGCTTTTGCAGCGGCGGGGTGCCCGGCAGCCAGACCGGCAACGGCTCGCCCTGGGTACACGAGCGATGCGCGTACTTGACGGCCTCGATGTACAGTCGTTCCTTGTCGCCGAAGTAGTAATTGACGGCAGCGACATTGGCCCCCGCCGCCTTGCAGATTTCGCGGACGGAAGCAGCCTTGAAACCCTTGTCCGCGAAAATTTCCTCGGCGGCTTGCAGCAGTCGTTCCTGGGTGGCATCGGTCATCGGTTGGTTCCTGAGCGCCGGTCAATCAGATGTTTTAATCGTCTGTATGAATCATTTGTATGAAACAATTGTTTTAATGTCAAGGCGCAATTTCATAATTGTTGCAAATAATTTGCATTAAACAACTTGAGACGCAATAGTCCGCTGGTTCATTGCTTGCCCAGCAGAAGATCGACGACCCAACAGCCGCGAACATGCTCGCCCGGTTGGCGGCAGTGGTTCAGGATGTCCGCATTCGTGCAGCCGGCGTCTTCGAGGGCATCGGCGAGGATGGGCAGACGGTCAAAGGCGCGGTCTTCATAGATAGCCTGGGCGAGGGAAACGACAGTGGAATTCAGCCAGGCGGCATCGACGGTGACGGGATGGAAGGGGTTGCCGAAGATGTCGCGCAATAGATTGGCTTGCGCTTCTCGCTGAATGTCACCGGCGTTCAATGGGTCAGTCTCTCGCCTTGCGGCATCCCAGGCCGCATCATTGGAACTATCCCTAGCAGCAATCCACGCATCAGGAAATGAAATGAAACGGGGAGAATCGTGAGGAGCATCAGGATCAAAAACTAGCTTTGCCAACGCGCTTTCGCTCATCAGCCCATCCGCTTTGCGTTCTTCCACTTCAACCGTCGTCCTGCTCCTTTCATCGGTCAATAAGTGCCAATTCCGCCGACAGCACCCGCAGGCGAACAGTCGCAATTTCCTGTCGTTGGCTCCACCCTGCAGGAAATCCAGCATGGGCGTCGGATCGTCACATTCCAGCCATTCCTTTTCCGTCATGGGCGTTCTCCAATCGACGAAATAGGCTCCGAGCGCCAGGAACACAAACTTTCTGGCCGTTGATGTACGCCTCAAAACAGATCGTGGAGCGAGCCACCGGTTTGGTTCGTTGCGGCGGGGGGGCGTGCAAAACCGCAAGCGGCGAATAGGATCATAAGTCACAATCGGGATGTTGGATACGTCGAGGGCGCTGGATCGGTGCGCGAAATCGCCAGCGCCCGGCGAATTTTGGACATTTATCCGCCACCCTCGACGGAATATCCTGGTAGAACCAACGAATCATGGATGGCCGGCGAGGGCTGTTGCTCCCTGCCGTTGGCCGGGCCATCGGAGATTGCTGCCATGAGCCAGTGCTCCGTGCATCGTTTGCTGCATTGCCTGAAGCAGGCAGTCGGCTCCCACGACATCGACGAACTTGCCGATAGCGCGCTGCTGGAACGCTTCGTCCAGCGCCAGGACGAGCGGGCCTTCGCGCTGCTCGTCCAGCGGCATGGCGGACTCGTCTGGAGCGTCTGCCAACGGCTGCTGCCCAACCGGGCGGATGCCGAGGACGTCTTCCAGGCCACCTTCCTGGTGCTGGTGCAGAAGGCCAGCTCGCTCGAACGGGCGCGGTCGCTGGGCAGCTGGCTCTACAAGGTGGCCTATCA
>JAGVLI010000457.1 GCA_020054355.1 Planctomycetales bacterium
ACGTGCCCTGCGTCGCCGCCAGGCAGAAGCTCCGCAGCTGTGCCAGCTGCAGGTCCTTGTGCCGGTCGTGACGGCTCATGGGGTAACACCTCGTCCGCCACGTCCGGTTTTCCGAGCAAGTCGGCCCGAAATAGCACCAAGGCGCTCAACCGCGCTCAGGACAACGTGAACTCCGGCAAGCGCACGATCGCGCCGCCCTTCAGCGCCGATTCGTGCGCGCAGATGCCGACGCACGTCCAGTTCGCGGATTGCACCGCGTTCGGGAATGGCTGACGGCCCTGGGTCAACGCCGAAACCATCTCGTGGACCAGGTGCGGGTGCGAGCCGCCGTGGCCGCCGCCCTGGACGAACGACAGGTGCCCGGCATCCTGGATCGTGCGTGTGAACTTGCGGATCGGCTCCGGCAGCCGGACGGCGAAGTCGGGTACCTCGATCTTGCTGGCGATTTCCGGCTCCGGCTTCTTCGCCGTATGCAGGACGTGCGGCTCGCCTTCGACCAGCGTCCACTCGAAGCTCTTCTTGGTGCCATACACGTCAAAGCTCTCGCGGTATTGCCGGGCCACGTCGTAGAGGAAGCGCCAGATGTGGCAAACCACGTCGCTGTCCTTGAGCTTGATATGGCAACTTTCGACGGCGAACTTGTTGCCGCTTTTCTTCTGGATGTCCTCGCGCACCGTGCCGGAGCCGAAGCAGCTGACGTACTCCGCCGTGCCGTTGACCAAACCCAGGCAAGGGCTGACGACGTGGGTGGCGTAGTGCATCGGGATCATCCGCTCCCAGTAGTCCGGCCAGCCGTCCATGTCCTGCGGATGGCTGGCGGCCAGGTGCTGAATCTTGCCGAGTTCGCCCTGGTCGTACATCTCCTTGATGAACAGGAACTCGCGCGAGTAGACCACGGTCTCGGCCATCATGTACGTCAGGCCGGTCTTCTTGACCAGCTCGACGATCTGCCGGCACTCGTCGATGGTGGTCGCCATCGGCACGGTACACATGACATGTTTGCCCGCCTTGAGGGCGGCAATCGACATCGGCGCATGGTCCGGAATCGGCGTGTTGATATGGACGAAATCGACGTTCTTGTCAGCCAGCACGTCCTCGTAGCGCTGGTAGCGCTTCTCGATGCCGAGCGCATCGCCGACCTTCTTCAGCTTGTCCGCGTTCCGCTGGCAGATGGCGACGACCTCGGCCTGGGGATGCGCCTGGTAGATCGGGATGAACTCCGCGCCGAAACCCAGGCCGACCATGGCGACTTTTACTGGCTTGCCATTCATGGAAATTCTCTTGGTTTGCTGGAGGAAGGAATCTATTCAACGAGGCTGCGAGCAGCCGGCCAGTTACTTCCTGGGCCGTGATTCTGACCGATGGCGTGTTGGCTGGCAAGGGAGTGCCCGGATTTTGCCGACGACAGAGGAACTGCTACTTGCACAGACAACAGCCTGTGGCCAGGCAACGCGAAAGGAGTTGAATGGGATGCGGACCGGTTGTCGTCAGCAGACTTCGATATGTGCAACCAGCGCGGCATGGTCCGAGAGTGCGGACGGCCCGCAAGCGAGAACGAACTTGCCGACGGTAGTCACGTATCGGGCGCTGTGAATCCTGCAATGCTCGGTGGCGAGAACATGGTCGATTTCGGTGCCCTTGCCGTCTTTGGTGGGAAAGCTGGACCCTTCCGCTGGCTGGGCACGCTTCCAGCCATTGCCGAGAATCCGGTGAAAGGACTCGCTACTCGCCTTGGGGCTGCCTGAGGGCCGAACATTCAGATCGCCCAAGATAACCGCCGGAGTGTTGCGCACGGTTCCGGCCGTCTCCTCAAGCCACTTCCAGCTATCGCTGAGAAGCGCAGAGCTTGGCTCGTAGTACGGCACTCGCACGCCAAGTACCAGCAGACCATGCTCGATGAGACGCGCTGCCACGATATTTGCCGGGAATTGTTGGTCGAAGCTGGGCCGAGGGAGGTAGTCGATCTCCATCGGCAAGCGGGAAACGATCAGCGTGCGGTTCGCTTTTTCTTCAGGTTCGGGCGAGAACTCTTGCCAGGACCAGCCGGCATCCTTGAGAACTTGACGGAACTGCTGGTGGTGGTGTTGTGGAAAATACTCAGTGAAAACAAGGACGTCCGCACCCAGCGCAATTGCAGCGTTGGCCGCTTCGGGCCGAAATGTGATTTTCCCAACGCGGTTGTTCAGGTTCCAGGTTGCAAGGCAAATCGATTTGGCGTTCTCTCGCATGGGTAAGCCTCATTTACCGCAGTCGTTTGATCGTCACCTTGCCGCGCCAGCGCACTTGCATCCGCAATTCATAGCCGCGCAAGAGCCGCATGCCTAGCAGCGGCTCGGTATCGGCCTCGTCCACCAGAATGCGCCGAACCTTGCCATCCCAGTCCACCTTGGCTTCGAATACGTCGAACAGGCATTCGCTGCCGTCCGCCAGGATGCCGCGGTCCAGGCTTTGCCAGCGCAGCCCCAGCGCGACAATGATCTCGCTCGGCAGGGTCAGGGCCCCGGTGTAACCCGTGTCGATCACTGCTTCAATCTCGCGCGTCTTTCCACGTGCTCCCCGGATCTTCAGGCGAACTCGTCCCTCGTCTCCCTTCATTTTGCCCGCAATCATGGTGCCCCTCGCCGCTCTCGACCGCCGAAGCGATGAACGTAGTGGGCGCCAATTCGCACCATCCAGATTTGCGCTGCCGGAACGCGGGCGCGCAGACGGTCGCAGGCTTCGAGTTCGTCCGCTTCGATCTCGAATGCCCCACTTTCGATATCGATGGCCGCGAACTTGCCCTCGTCGTCGGCCTTGAGTTGGGGGCGGACTTCGTTCTCGAACCGGTGATCGCCGCGCCGGGCGAACTCCTCCTTGTCGTAACGTCGCTTCGTATAGGCCATGTGGCACCTCTACTTTCCGAAGTCTTGAGCGCATTCACCGTCTCGATTGTACTGCACGACGGCCCGAGAATCATCTGTTGCCATTACGTACTGGCTGTCCGTTGCGCAGCCTTTTTTGTTCCGTTCGCCGGCCCCAGGGGTAGAATGGGGCGATGGGCGTGCAAAACCGCAAGCGGTGGAGTATTCGAGTTCCTTAGCGGCTTCATTTCGGTCCTGGTCCGCCAACGGCTTGCCTTTCGACGGGTTATACTGCTTGACGGTCCAGTCCGCCGTTCGCCATTTCGGAGCGCTGCCGATGCCGTACAAGGCCGAAATCAGCCGGTCCAACCCGTCGTGCTTCATCTTCCTCATCGATCAGTCCGAATCCATGACCGAGGTACTGCCGGACCAGGGCAAGTCGAAAGCAGAGGCACTCGCGGATGCCACCAACCGCCTGCTGCAAACGCTCGTCCTGCGCTGCGTGCGCGGCGAGGCGGTGCTGGATCGCTTTCACGTCGGCGTCATTGGGTACGGCAGCAAGGTCGCTTCCGCGCTGGGCGGCCCGCTGGAAGGCAAGAAGCTGGCACCCTTGAGCGAGCTGGCGCAGAACCCCCTGCGCGTCGAACAGCGCACCCGGAAAGCCGAGGGCGGAACGGCCGAACAGACGTACCGCTTTCCAGTCTGGTTCGATGCCGTGGCCGACGGCATGACGCCGATGTGCGGGGCCATCGACCTGGCCTGGAGCTATGTCGTCGAGTTCTTGCAGTGGTATCCGCATTGCTATCCGCCGCTGATTATCAACCTGACTGATGGCCGGCCGTCCGACGGCAACCCCGAGCCGCATGCCGCCACCATCCGCAGCCTGGGCAGCAGCGACGGCAACGTGTTGCTGTTCAATTGCCATCTGTCGATCCATGCCAAGCAGGCGATTGAGTTTCCCGACAAGGAAGCCGACTTGCCGGATAATTTCGCCAAGATGCTGTTCAAGATGTCCAGCCCGTTGCCGTTGCCCATGCGCGAGACCGCGAAACGGGACGGCTTCAAGGTCGGCGAGGCCAGCCGGGGCTTCATCTACAACGCCGACATGGTTTCGGTGATTCGTTTCCTGGACGTCGGCACCCGCGTCGATCCGAAGAACTTGCGGTGATTGCAATGTCCGTGAATACGCTGCACATGCGCTACCGGCAGTTTCACCTGCCCAAGCGCGGCGAAAAGGCCGAGGACTACGAGGACTCCGCCGACGGCGATCCCGAGCGCGGCCGATTCGCCATCGCCGACGGCGCGGCCGGCAGTTCCTGGTCGGCGCTGTGGGCGCGTTTGCTGGTCGAGGAGTTCGTCAAGTCGCCGAAACCGCAACCGGAGCCGTTTGCCCGCTGGCTGCCAGCGGTGCAGCAGCGCTGGGCCGCCGTCGTCAATGCCCGGCCCAATCACGCGCAGCCGGCGCCGTGGTACGTCGAGGACCGCATCCAGCAGGGAGCGTTCGCGGCGTTTCTCGGAGTGGTGATTGACGAAGCCACCACCTGGCGCGGCGGCAAGCGCAAGCGCTGGCAAGCGCTGGCCATTGGCGATTGCTGCCTGTTCCAGGTGCGCGACGGCCGGCTCGTCAAAGCAGCGCCGCTGGGGCGGGCGAAGGATTTCGGCAACACCCCCTGGCTGGTCGGCTCGCGGTCCCCACTCGACAAGACCCTGAGCAAGAAGACCGTTCACCTGAAAGGCGACTGGACCGCGAACGACCGGCTCTGGCTGATGACCGATGCCCTGGCACTCTGGTTCTTGCAGCAACTCGAGCATGGACATCGGCCCTGGAAGGCCCTCGACCGACTGCTGCTGGCCGGCGAGCCGAACGACGCTTTTATCGAATGGATCAACGAGCTGCGCGGCGCGCAGCAGCTGCGCAACGACGATGTGACTCTGCTGGCGGTGTCCTTGTGAGCGGAATTGCCTTTCTCCGCAAACTGTTGATGGGTCGGGAGAGACGAAAATGACGAATGGGAAACCGAGAACCGAGAACCGAGAATGGAAGACGGTTCTTGAGTTCATTCTCGGTTCTCGGTTCTCGGTTTCCCGTTCGTCATTACTTGTCCCCTGATCGAACTGGGCCGAGCAAAGGCATGAGGGAACCACGGAGGCGACGACCATGCCCTGGCCGCATCCGCCTGATTACAACGAGGCCATTCAGAATCCGCAGCATTGCT
>JAGVLI010000377.1 GCA_020054355.1 Planctomycetales bacterium
AGCGGCATGCCATCCACGCCGATGAAGTGGGCCTGATCGTTGACGGCGGGCAACCGAGGATCGCGGGCCGTCAGCATCGCGTAGTGCAAGTTGGCGGTGATGATGAAGCCGGGCTGGCCGACGGCGATGCGGCGTTTGACCTCGTCCAGCGTTTGCTGAAAGGTCAACGGGGCCAGGGGCAGGCCCCAGACCCAGATCGGCTCGATCGGCGTGTCGGCGGGCTGAGTGGCCATGGTTCACCGGAGCAAGACGGGCCGTCGTGGTACGCCGGCCATAAAATACACTGGCAACTTACTGCGGCGCGCGGAAAAGGCAAGAATCGTTGGCGCTGGCGGAGGACCGCCCCATGAAAAGCACGCGCATCGTGATCGTCAACTTCAAGACGCCGGGCCTGGTGATCGACTGCCTGCGCTCGTTGATCGCGGAGGTTCGCGCCGCCGGCGATTGCCAGGTGATCGTCGTCGAAAATGGCTCGCCCGACGACTCGGCCTCGCGCCTGGAAGCGGCCATTCGCGCCGAGGGTTGGGGTTCGTGGGCGAAGTTGCTGGTGCTGGACAAGAACCTCGGCTTCGCCGGGGGCAACAACGCCGCCCTGCGGCCGCTGCTGGCGGAAGCCAAGCCGGCCGACTATTTCCTGCTGCTCAACCCGGACACGGTCGTTCGTCCCGGCGCGGTGACGACCCTGATCGACTTTCTCGAGCGCCAGCCGAAAGTGGGCATCGCCGGCAGCCGGCTGGAAGACCCCGACGGCACTCCGCAGCGCTCGGCCTTTCGTTTTCCCACGGTCCCCAGCGAATTCGAGGGCGGCGTCCGCCTCGGCCTGATCTCCCGGCTGTTTCGCTCCAGCATCGTCGCGCCGCCCGTCACCGACGCCACCCGCCGTTGCGACTGGCTCGCCGGGGCCAGCATGCTGGTGCGGAAAGAAGTGTTCGGCGCCATCGGCCTGATGGACGATGACTACTTCCTCTATTACGAGGAAACCGACTTCATGCTGCGGGCCAAGCGGGCCGGCTGGTCCACCTGGTATGTGCCGGCCAGCCGGGTAGTGCATCTCGTCGGCCAGGCGTCGGGCGTGACCGATACCAAGAAGCCGGCGCGGCGGCTGCCGAAATACTGGTTCGACTCCCGGCGGCGCTACTTCGTGAAGAACCACGGCGAGTTCTACGCGCTCTGGGCCGACGCCGCCTGGCTGATCGGCTTCAGCCTGTGGCGCGTGCGCCGCCGGCTGCAGAAGAAGCCCGACCTCGATCCGCCGCATTACCTCTGGGACTTCGTGCGATACAATTTCCTGGCGTCGTAAGTGCCCAATTGCGGAAAGAAGGCGTGATTCAGTGCTTTGTCCCGAAGGGACATTTGAAAATAGCCCAGCACTTCAGTGCTGGGACAGCGAGGCGAACGTGTATTTTCTTCGTCCCGTAGGGACGGTTGAAACAGGCGCGACAGGTTTCAACCGTCCCTACGGGACGAAGACTCATCATGGCAACCCTGCCCCCAGCACTGAAGTGCTGGGCTATTTTCAGATGTCCCTTCGGGACAGAACACCGCAAGCGGACACGCCAATCCGTGTGTAATCGGGATTGCTGCCGCGTGCCGAGCGACCAATCTGGCGAGGTCCACCATGAGCACCAAATCCCCGAAACGGGAAGCGCCGCCGCTGGAGAAGGGCGACCGCAACCTGAATCCGACCGGCATCGGCTTCTGCGCCCTGCTCCGGGAAGACCTGCACACCCACGACGGCGACCTCTTCGACCAGGGCTTCTGGGCCGTGGCCGTGCATCGCTTCGGCAACTGGCGGATGGGCTTTCGCTCGAAGCTCATCCGCGCCCCGCTGACGTTGCTCTATCGCTTCCTGCACAAATGGGTCGAGTGGACCTGCGGCATCACCTTACCGCAAATCACGCGGGTCGGCCGGCGCGTGCGCTTCTGGCACCACAGCGCCATGATCCTGCACGCCCGCTCAATCGGCGACGATTGCCATATCCGCCATTGCACCACCTTCGGGGTGGCGCGGACGAATCAGAACCGGGAGATTCCGGTCATCGAGGACCGCGTCGATATCGGCTGCGGCGTCTGCATCCTCGGAGATGTCGTGATCGGCCACGACAGCGCCATCGGGGCCAATTCGGTCGTGCTGGCGGACGTGCCGCCCCACTCCGTGGCAGTGGGCGCGCCGGCCAAGATCATCAAGACGCGCACGCCGCCGGCCGTGCCGCAGGAAGAGCCGATGCCGCAGCCGGTGTCCTGAACCGCCGCTGCCCTTGGAATGGGGCAAGTGCTTGCCGAGGGGAAAAATGACGAATGGGGAACCGAGAACCGAGAATGAAAATGCAGCCGCGTATTTTGCGGTTCTCGGTTCTCGGTTCTCGGTTGCCCATTCGTCATTTTCTTCTTGCCGACGTTGCCCACTGGTTCCCCAGGGAAGAAAGACGAATTCATGGCCCAAGCGCTGACCTGGTCGCTGGTCATTGCCACCTACAACCGGGGGAACATCCTGCGCCGGTGCATCGACCTGGCGGTCAAGCAGAGCCGGCCGCCGCGCGAGGTCGTCATCGTCGACGCCAGCGCCAACTGGCAGGAAATCCGCGATCGGGTGATGCACGAGATCGGCAATCAGCATCCCGAAATCCGCTGGGAGTATCAGGAAGCGCGGGTGCGCTCCTCGACCACGCAACGCAACCAGGCCATCGACCTGGCCACCTCCGACGTGCTCTTTCTCCTCGACGACGATTCCCTGATGTATCCCGGCTGCGCCGAGCTGGTGATGCGGATTTATGAAGCGGACCCGGAAGAAAAGATCCTCGGCGTGGCGCCGATGGCGGCGGGCGCTCCGCCGCCCGATGCCGGCGAAAACGTGCCCGGTACGACAACGCCTGTGGGCAAGCCCGGTTTCGTGCGGCGGCTGAAATACTACCTCGAACAGCAAGTTGAGGTCGATAAGCTGCTGCTGCCCTACGATGCAAGTTATCCGGATCGGCCGGTGCCGGAGGCGGTCAAGCCACTGGACGTGGCCCCGGTCCACTACTTCCACGGCTTCCGCATGACCTATCGCCGCTCGGCCATCGCCCGCGAGCGCTTCGACGAATTCCTGCAACGCTACGCCGCTGCTGAAGACCTGGACGCGAGCTATCGCGTGTCCCGGCACGGAGCGCTGGTCAACGCCATGCGCGCCCAGCTCTTTCACGCGCAGGACCCCTCGGCGCGCCTGACGCGCTACACCCGCAACGTCCTGGGCATCATGAACCTGGCGGTGCTGTATCGTCTGAAGGGGCACGATCCGCGCGCCATGTTCCGCAGGTTTCGTCGGCGCTTGTGGCGGCGCATCTTCTTCGACTTGCTGCGCGACCTGGCGCGGAAGCGGTTCAAGTTGCCCTACAGCCGGGCCACCTGGTTCGCGCTGGGCAAGCTGAACGAGGTGCTGGGCATGAGCGAGGAAGAACTGAAGCAATGGTACCCCGGCTTCCAGGTCGAGATGATCGAGAAGAATCCGGAGTGAGGGCCGCGGCTATGCCCGCGCCGACTACGACGCGACCGGCACGCTGACCGCGCCAACCGGATTGCGCTGCTTTTCATTTGGAACGGAAAGGAAGTCACGCTACAATACTGCGGCTGGAACTGCCGACGGTCCCTGACCTGCCCGCGAACCTGGCTGCGAGGCGTCCTCCCCCAACCCTTCACCAGACCGCGTTATTCCCTCCGCAGAAGTGGTATGACCATGCGCTGCTACCGTGCCTGGCCCGCCCTCCTAGCGATCGTCATTACTGGATTTATCGGCCTGATCCGGTGGTCTGACCTACCCGCCGCGCCGGGTGCCGAGCCGCCGGCCGATTTCAACGCGGCGGTCGGTTTCCTCGACAAGCACTGCCTCCATTGCCACGGCGAGAAAACGCAAAAGGCCGGGCTGGCGCTGCACACTTATCGCGACGAAAAGACGCTGCTGAAGAACCGCAAGGGCTGGCAGAGCGTGCTGCACATGGTCCGCGCCGGCGAGATGCCGCCCAAGGGGCGGCCCCGGCCGAGCGCCGATGAGCTGGACGCCTTCAGCCAGAGCGTGACAGCGGCCTTTGCCCGCGCCGAAAGCAACGCCAAGCCCGATCCGGGCCGCGTCACGATTCGGCGGCTCAATCGCGCCGAATACAACAACACCATCCGCGACCTGGTCGGCGTCGATTTCAATCCCGCCGAGGATTTTCCTTCCGACGATATCGGCCACGGCTTCGACAACATCGGCGACGTGCTGTCGCTGTCGCCCGTCCTCATGGAGCGTTACCTCGCCGCCGCCGAGAGCATCATGCAGCGGGCGGTGACAC
>JAGVLI010000696.1 GCA_020054355.1 Planctomycetales bacterium
CATCCGCGCGGCCTGATCGGGCATAGCGACGCCGACGTGGTGCTGCACGCCGTCACCGATGCCCTGCTCGGCGCTGCCGGCCTGGGCGACATCGGCGATGCCTTCCCCGATACCGATCCCGCCCACAAGGACCGCGACTCCCGCTTTTTTCTGGAAGGCGCGTTGACCCGACTGAACCAGGGCGGCTGGCGGGTGGTCAATGTCGATGTCACGGTCTTCGCCCAGGAGCCGAAGCTCGGCCCCGTGAAGGATCGCATCCGGCAAAACCTGGCCGAATTGCTTGCGCTGCCGACGGACGCCGTCAACGTGAAGGCCAAGACCGGCGAGAGTGTCGGGCATATCGGCCGGGCGGAGGCCATCGGCTGCCAGGCAATCGTTCTGATCGATTCGTGAGGTGAAGCTCATGACCCTGCGCGTCTACAGCACGCTGACCCGCCAGAAAGAGGATTTTACGCCCCAACAACCCGGCAAGGTCGGCATGTACGTCTGCGGACCGACTGTCTACAAGCCGAGCCATATCGGCCACATGGTCGGGCCGGTCATTTTCGACACGGTCAAGCGCTACCTCACCTACCTGGGCTATCAGGTGACCTGGGTCGTCAATATCACCGACGTGGACGACAAGCTGATCGTGCGCTCGAAGGAACTCGGCACCACGGTCAAGGACCTGGCCGAGAAGATGACGGCGGACTACCTGGAGTGCCTGAAGAAGCTGAACGTCACCGGCATCGACCTGATGCCGAAAGCGACCGAGCACATCCCGCAGATGATCGAGATGATGCAGGGCCTGATCGAAAAGGGCTATGCGTACCCCGCCGGCGGCGATGTGTATTTCGACGTGACCAAGGACGAAGATTACGGCAAGCTCTGCAATCGCAAGATCGAGGACATGGAAGCCGGCGAGGGCGTCGAAGGCAGCGACCGCAAGCGCAACAAGGGCGATTTCGCCCTGTGGAAAGGCGCGAAGCCCGGCGAGCCTTCGTGGGACAGTCCGTGGGGGCCAGGGCGGCCCGGCTGGCATATCGAATGCTCGGCCATGAGCATGAAGTACCTGGGCAAGACCCTCGACATCCACGGCGGTGGTCTCGACTTGCAGTTTCCGCATCACGAGAACGAGCTGGCGCAGTCGGAATCGTACACCGGGCAACCGTTTGCCAGTTACTGGATGCACAACGGCCTGATGCGCATCCGCAAGCAAGCCGGCAAAGTCGGCGGTCGCGGCGCGGCCGACGCGGACAACGAATCCGAAAAGATGGGCGGCTCGCTGGGCAACGCCATCAATGTCGTCGAGGTGCTCAAGAAGCACGACGCGGAGACCCTGCGCGTGCTGCTCCTGGCCACTCATTACCGGTCGCCCATCGAGTTCAGCGAGGAGCGCCTGGCCGAGGTGCGCCGCAGCCTGGATGGTTTCTATCGCTTCATCGAACGCTATCAACGCATCACGAAAGAGGAATTCCATCAGGTTGCAGTCTCCAGGCAACGGCAGCCTCTGGACGCCAAGGGCGAACTGCTCGGGCAGGTTGGGAAACTGCGACAGCAATTCCTCGACCACATGGACGATGATTTCAATACCGGCGGCGCGGTTGGCGTGCTCTACGAACTGCTGACCACGCTTAACCGTTTTGGCGATCAGCGCAAGCTGGAAGAAGCCAACGCCGATCCTGCTGCCGTTGCTGAGTTCCGTTTGGGCGTGGTCGTCCTCAAGGAGTTGAGTCAACTTCTAGGACTTTTCGAGCGCTCTTCGGCAAAGGCCGCGGCTGGCAACGATCAACTCGTCGGCGGACTGATGCAATTGCTGATCGACCTCCGCGCCGAAATCCGCACCGAAGCCAAGGGGATTGCCGACAAGGCCCAGAAGGGCAAGATGTTTGCCCTGACCGACAAGATTCGCGCCCGTTTGGCGGAACTCGGCGTCACGCTGGAAGACCGTCCTGGCGGCACCGGCTGGCGCCTGGGGTAATCACCGTTTAGCCGCGAGCCGAAGGCGAGCGCTGCGTCGGAGCGCTCGCCTCCGGCTCTCGGCTAAACTTGAGGATGATTCATGCGCGTCCTCGGCGTCGATCCCGGTCTGCAAATCACCGGCTACGCCGTGCTCGAAGGCGTCGGCAGCCAGCCCCGCATCTGTGAAGCCGGTGTCATCAAAAGCAAGGAGGGCCGTGAGTCTGCTGACATGGCCCCCCGTCTTGTCTCTCTGTACAATAGTTTAGTTGAAGTCATCGAGCAATTTCGGCCGACGATAGCAGCGGTGGAACAACTGTACGCCCACTACGAGCATCCGCGCACGGCCATCCTGATGGGCCATGCGCGCGGCGTGATCTTCCTGGCGGCGGGCAAGCACGATATGCGGGTCGTCAGCTACAACGCCACGAGCATCAAGAAGACCATCACGGGCAGTGGGCGGGCCAGCAAGGAGCAGGTGCAGCGCACCATTCAGCGCGAACTGGGTTTGCAGCAGATTCCGGAGCCGCCCGACGTGGCCGACGCCTTGGCCGTCGCGCTCTGCCATTTTTACCTCCAGCGCGCCGCCGCGAGCTGAAAGCGAACTGGCCATGATTACCAAGATCACCGGCGTCCTGAATCGCGTCTTCGACGAAGAAGTGCGCCTGCAAGTGGGAGCGCTCGAGTACCAGGTGCTGGTGCCGGAGTTCGTCCGCCGGCAGGTGCAGGGCCGACTCGGTCAGGAAGCGACCTTCCACACCAGCGAGTACCTCGACGGCAATCCGATGCAGGGCAAGGTGGTGCCGCGCTTGCTGGGCTTCATCCAGGAAATCGAGCTGGAGTTCTTCGAGCTGTTTTGCACCGTGGACAAGGTGGGCACGCGCAAGGCGCTCAAGGCGCTGATCCGGCCGATCAGCGAGATCGCCTCGGCCATCCAGCGCGAAGACAACAAATGGCTGACCACGTTGCCGGGCATCGGCTCAGCCACCGCCGAGCAAATCGTCGCCACGCTCAAGCGCAAGGTGACGCGCTATACCGTGGCTTTCGAGCCGGCCAGCCAGGGCGATGGCGCCGCTCCCAGCGTGGTCGTCAATGGCACCGTGCTGGAAGACGCCTATCAGGCGCTGCTGTCGGTTGGCTTGAATCCAGTGGAAGCCCGCACCCGGCTGGACAAGGTCCTGGCCAGCGGCAAGAAATTCGAGACGGTGGAAGACATTTTGGTGATGATTTACAGCAAAGCCGGTACTTGATTCACACTCTGGTTCGACGATTCGCGACGCTGCGCGGCAGCGTGAGCGCACCACCGAGGTAGACCATGGCACGTCAGCCCGTCGTACAGGGCGGCAATCCGGACGAAGACCCCCAAAAGCAGCGCGACGCCGCCCTGCGCCCGCGCTGGCTGCGGGAAGTCATCGGTCAGAAAGCCGTCGTGCAACGGCTCGGCATCGCGCTCAATGCCTGCAAGAAGCTCAAGGAGCCGATGGCGCACATTATTTTCGATGGGCCGCCGGGGCTGGGCAAAACCACCTTCGCCAACGTGGTGCCGAACGAACTGGGCACCTCCCTGCAAATGACCAGCGGGCCGGCGCTCTCGAAGCCGGCCGACCTGCTGCCGTTCCTGACGAACGCGGAGGAAGGCTCGGTCCTGTTCATCGACGAAATCCATCGGCTGCCGCGAATCGTGGAAGAGTTCATCTACCCGGCGATGGAGGATTTTCGCATCGACATCGTGTTGGGCGAAGGCGTCAATGCCCGTACCATCACCATGCGGCTGAAGCACTTCACCTTGATCGGCGCTACCACCCGCAGCGGCATGCTGTCCGGCCCGATGCGCGACCGCTTCAAGATGCACGAGCATCTGGAGTTTTACACCGTCGAGGAGCTGGCGCAGATCGTGCGCATCAATGCCCTCAAGCTGAAGACCGAGATCGCGGATGATGCCGCCCTGGAGCTGGCACGGCGCAGCCGGGGCACGCCGCGCATCGCCAACTCCCGCCTCTGGTGGGCGCGGAACTACGCGGCCAGCGAGGCGGACGGCCGGATCACTCTGGAAGTCGCCCGCGCCGCCCTGGCGATGGCCGAGGTGGACGGCGAAGGACTCGACAAGCAGGACCGCCGTTACCTGGAAACGCTGGTCGGCGTCTTCGAGGGCGGGCCGACCGGCGTCGAGGCGCTGGGCGCCACCATGAACCTGCCTTCGGATACGCTCAGCGATGAGATCGAGCCATATCTGCTCCGCGAGCAGTTCATCGTCCGCACGCCGCGCGGCCGGATGGCCTCGCCGCGCGCTTATCAGCTGCTCGGAAAAACCATGAAAAAACCTCCGCAAGACGAGCAACCCCGGCTATTATTCGACGAGTAGCACCTGCGTTCGTGGGGCAGGTTGGAAACCCACTGCTTTGAACATGCGGTTCTTGCACAAGTCATGCAGCTGCAATAGCTTTCCTCTACAGCTGCGCTCTTTTTTGGGAGGAAAGC
>JAGVLI010000089.1 GCA_020054355.1 Planctomycetales bacterium
AAATGCGTGGCCGCGAAGGCACTGGCCGCGACGCCGTCGGCAGCCAAGGCGCTACCGGCGTTGAACCCGAACCAGCCAACCCACAACAGCGCGGCGCCAAAGGCCGTATAGGTCAGGTTATGCGGCGGCATCGGCTCGTTGCCATAGCCCAATCGCTTGCCCAACAGCAGTGCGCACAGCAGAGCGGAGACTCCCGAGCTGATATGCACCACGGTGCCGCCGGCGAAATCCAAAGCGCCACCCATGGCGTAGTCCTTGGCGTGCTGCGTGCCGTAGGCCAGCACTCCGCCGCCCCAAACCCAATGGCACAACGGGCAATACACCAGCGTGCCCCACAGAATCGAGAACACGACCATCGTGCTGAACTTCATCCGCTCGGCAAATGCTCCGCAGATCAGGGCCGGAGTGATGATGAAGAACATGCCTTGAAACAGCATGTGCGTCAGCATTGGAATGCTATACAGCGTGTGCTGCGGGATGTTCGGCTTGCCGTCGACCCATTCGGCCTGCACCCCCTTCATGAACAAATAATCGCCGTTGCCGATCCAGGCCCCGGTACCGCCGAAAGCCAGCGAGTAGCCGTACAATGCCCAAATCACGGTCATCAAGCCCATCAAGAAGAAGCACTGCATGATGACGCTCAGCACGTTCTTCTTGCGGACCAGGCCGCTGTAGAACATGGCCAGTCCCGGACCTGTCATCATGAGCACCAGGGCCGACGACGTGAGCACCCAGGCATTGTCGCCGCGATCCAGCGGCTTCGGGGCCGGGGCAGGAGGAGTTTCCGCCGGAGTTTCAGTGGCGGGGGGCGCCGCAGCGGGAGCTTCGGGCCCCGACTCTTGCGCCCAGGCCGTGGCTCGCATGGCCGCGCAACACAGCAGCAACAGCATGCAAAATGGGATCGCTATTCTTGACATGACACGCTCCGCTATTCAGAGGGACAAATGGGACAAACAGCACGACGGAACCTTCGGCCATCGCAGGGGGCTGCCGTGCCCTTCTGCGAAACAAGTGCATCACTTTGCCCGTTCTCTCGCGAAATCGGGGACTAAAAGAACGCGGCCACATGCCAACGCCGAGGCCGTTCTGTCCAGCTAGTCCGGCAGTCGCCCGCAGAGCTTGCAACGCTTGCGGCAAAGCACATCGGCGGTAATTTAGCGAACTGCCGCGGGAGCGTACAGTAGGAAGCGCGAAAGTCGCGGCCTGGAAACCTGGTCCCACAGCCGGCCGAGGATCGCGAAAGAGAGATCCGGCCTACGCCGCCCGGCTTTCTTTGATGGCCGGCGAATGGTTGCGCGCGGTCAGCAGGTGAATCGCCGCGGTCAGACCGTGCAATGCCTCATCGATCTGGGCCGTTTCGCGGAGCAGGCGCAGATTGTCGGCCAGAGAGGACTGCAACCGCAATAGTTCGCCCTCTCCGTGCCCGACGGCGGCCAGTTCGGCCACCAGCCGCGAAAGGTTCTCCTTCACGTCGGCCAGTTGCTCGGCGCCCATCTGGGATTGGCTCCGATGTTCGATGCGCTGCGCCTCCATGGATTCCAACACCCGCGCCAGCCGCTGTTCGCGCTGGGCGTCGTTGGTTTCGAAGCGTTGTTCGAGCTTTTCCAGCGACTCGACCCACACCTGGGCCTGCCATTGCTGTTGGGTCGTGGCGTGTTTTTCGATCGCCTGGATGGCGCCTGTCCAGGTCTCCATCTGACGTTCGACCGTGGCGTCCAAGGCCCGCAGGGTGGAGTGATTGGCCGCTTCGAGCGCCGTCAAGAACGGCGTCAGGCTGGCATCGGTCACTTCGAAACGGTTCAGAAGTTCAGCCTCGACGCGGCGGTCGACCGAGCTGATGATGCCCGTTTCGGTGCGTTCGCAGAGGAACAGACAAAACATCATCGTGGTCGCGGCCGTGAGCGCGACGGTCGTGGTGTTGAAGGCCGTGCCCATCTCGGCCACCACGGTCGGCAGCTTGTCGCCGATTTCGCCGGCCGATTGACCGCTGAGCGCGGTGCCGAAGTGCACCACGGTACCCAGGAATCCGAACATCGGCGTGACCCAGCAAATGAAGCGAATCAGGCCGAAGTTGGTTTGCGTGTCGTTGTGGTCCTGATCCGAGAGGCTGTGCAAGAAATCCGGAAAACCATCGGCGGAACCGCGTTCTTGCAGATGCGCCAGCGCCGCGGCCAACCGCCTTCCCAGTCGCGATTCTTGCAGCCAGCGCGGCTTGCGCTGCAAGAGTGCGTAACAGGTGGCCGCTCCGGAAATGGGTTCACGCCCCTTGCGGGCCGGCAGCCACGCCTGGCGCAGGGCCATGGTTTCGCGCGGAAACGTCAGCACCCGAAACACCGCGTCGCTTAAGCCCCAGATGAAGAAGGCGACGATGATGTACTCGACCGAATGCTCGGTCGTGTAGCGGTGCAGGAGCGTGCCCTTCATCGACTCCTGCCACACGAACCAATAGAACCCGCAAGTCAATGCCGCGGCGACCGCCAGCGGAATGTCGAGAATCTTGGGAAGGGCGGATTTTCGCGACAGCGACATGGTTCACCGGAGGAGCGTGACGGAGCAAAGGTCGTAACCGCGAATGGGCCTGGGCTGGCACAATCAGGGATGATTGGCACCCGTGCGCAGGGCTTTTACAAATGGGGGCGACCGGCCACCGGGTGTCGCGAGACCCCGAAAAACGCCGCGATGCCTTGCACCACGGTGCGCAACTCGGCCGGCGACAATTCGGGAAAGATCGGCAACGCGATGGTCTCGTCGGCGGCTCGTTCGCTGTGCGGCAGGCTGCCCGGACCATAGCCCAGGGAGCTGAAGCACTCTTGCCGGTGCAAAGGCACGGGATAGTAGATTTCGGTGCCGATTTTTTGCTGCGCCAGGTGCGCGCGCAGCGCATCGCGGCGGCCATCCGGAACACGGATCACGTATTGATTCCAGACGTGGCGGCTGTTGGCGGCTTCTTGCGGCAGTCCCAGGATCCGCTCCAGCCCGTGCTCGGCGAAGAGCTCGCCGTACAGCCGGGCATTGGTCTGACGTCCGGCGGTCCAGTCGTCAAGGTAAGGCAGCTTGACGTTGAGCACGGCGGCTTGCAGCGAGTCGAGCCGACTGTTGATGCCGACGACCTGGTGGTAGTAGCGCGGTTCCATGCCGTGGCCCCGCAGCAGCTTCAGCCGCGCGGCCAGCGCCGGGTCCTTGACGGTCAACAATCCGCCGTCGCCGAAGCCGCCCAGGTTCTTGGTCGGATAGAAGCTCAGGCAGCCGATCTCG
>JAGVLI010000635.1 GCA_020054355.1 Planctomycetales bacterium
GGCGCGGAATTCAAGCAGGAGCCGGGCGCGCGCCGGCTGGCGAACCTCATCAACAAGGGCGAGGTCTTTCAGCGCGCGTTGCTCGCGCCGCAGCTGCTGGCCTGCGTCGAGGGAGTGCTGGGGCCGGAGTACAAACTGAGCAGCATGAACGTGCGCTCGGCCAATCCGCACTCCGACGATCCGCAGCCCTTGCACTGCGACATGGGCGCGCTGCCCGACGAGCGCGGCTACTGGGTCTGCAACTCGGTCTGGTTGCTGGACGACTTCACCCCGGAGAACGGCGCGATCCGCCTGGTGCCCGGTTCGCACCGCTGGGGCAAGCTGCCGCAAAGCGAGTTGGCCGATCCCAAGGCGCCGCACCCGCAAGAAGTTTTGCTGACCGGCAAGGCCGGCACGGTGGTGGTGATGAACGCGCATCTCTGGCACGGCGGCACGGCGAACCGCACGCCAAGGCCGCGCACGGCCCTGCACATCTTCTTTGCCCGCCGCGACAAGCCGCAGCAGCAGTATCAAAAGCAACTGGTGC
This sequence comes from Planctomycetales bacterium, assembly GCA_020054355.1. Lineage (GTDB taxonomy): Bacteria > Planctomycetota > Planctomycetia > Gemmatales > Gemmataceae > JAGVLI01. The sequence goes on from JAGVLI010000635.1 coordinate 527, forward strand.
GTCCGGAAGTGCAGGCTCGCCTTTCGGAGCAGCTGCGCTGGCTGCTCGCCCTCGACGATCCGCACAACGACGAGGTCAGCCGGGAAGTGACGGTGCGCAGCGGATTCTTGAAATGAAGCGCGTCCGGTCGTGGACTCACTTGGCAGGGCCACTGGCCGGCGCTTCGAGAATCGTCACACCTTGAGCTTCCTGCTTGCCGCTCACGGCATAGGCGCGAACCAGCAAGCGCGGATACTGCGGCGCTCCGTCGGGCAGCCAGAGCTGGACCTGGAACCGCCGGTCGATGACGGTGAATTCCTGGCTCTGCAAGACGAACTGGTTGGCGCGTTCGTGATTGACCAGCATCACCTGCTGCCGTTCCGGCGCCGAGTCGGCGGGCAGCGGTTGCAAGCCGGCGGGCACGCTGGTCAACGGCCGTTCCAGCGTCAGCTTGATCCGGCATTCGGTCAGCGCCGCCGGCAGTTCGCCCTGGACGACGATGGGCGAGCCAGGCGTCAGCATGGCGGCCGTGCTGAGCTTGATCTCGTGGGCCGCGCGCGGAATGCGCAAAGCGGGGTCGCCCAGCAGCAGGAACATTTCCAGGTGTTCCTGGCGCTGCTCGTCCTGGGGAATCTTGCTGTCGCCGTCGGCGGCATCGAGCAGCCGGAAGCTGAGCGCATCCATCTTGCCGTGCGCGATCCCTTGTTTCACCTTCAGGAAGACATCCGCGACCCGTTCGGGAAACCGGCCAGCGCCGACGGTTTCGAGCATCCCGTCCGCCCCCAGCTGGCACATGGCGGCGAAGCAGATGCCGTGCGAGCCGATGACCGCCACCGGGCCGAACGGATTGCGCATGGCCGAGACGCCGTAGCCCTCGCCGTCCGGTCCCCAGAGTTGGCAGCCGTTGCAGCCGAAGGTGGCGAAGATGCCGGGACCACGCTCGATCTTCAACGTCGCCCAGTCCTCGCGGTCGAGGAAGCGGGCCGTCGGCGCGTACAGCCCCTTGGCCCAGGAATGGCCCAGGTAGAGCGTCAGCGCCTGGCCCTCGCGGATGTACTGCAGCGAGCGTGCGTGCAACTGTGCGTCCGGCACGCAGAAGCGCGACGATTCATTGTGATAGAGTGCCCGAACCGTCCAGCGCGGATCCAGCTTGCCGAAACGGCTCATGGCCATCGTCTCGATCAAGCGATCCACCAGCGGCGTGAAGGCCGGCACCCCCGCCAGCACGGTGATCCGCTGCCGCCAATCGCCGGGTTCGGTATTGCATTCGTAAGCCAGGGTCTTCCAGACCATCCGCTCTACTTCTTCCACGCTGCGCGCCGGGAATCGGCCCACCGCCACGGTGGGCAGCAAGCTCTCATCGAGGCAGCCAAAGCCGTTGTCGGTCGGCTGGTCCGTCATTCGGCCGGCGGTGCCCGCCAGGCACGGCAGCACCTTTTTCGCCGGTTCCTCCAGGTTGCCCGCTTCCACCGCGCCGACTAGGAGAACGTAAGTTCTGCCGTCGTGCATGCGTGCCAGCCGGTGCACGCGCTCGGCCAGTCGCTTGCTGTCCAGCGCCAGGATGTCGGGCGGCGTCAGCACCTTGGTCGTCTCGATCAGGACGACCTTCATCCCCTCGGCCCGACGGTGGTCGCAGAGCGGCTCGAGGGCGGCGCGGAAAGCCGGCGCGGTAACGAGGATCCACTGAGGCGGCTGGGGCGTGCTGGCGAAACTGCGCGGAGAAACGAGGCAGAGCAGGAGAAGGGCCAGAAAGTGGCGTCGGGTCATCGCCAGTTTTCTCCGAGATTGATGGTTCCTGGCTTTACCGTGAAAAGGCGAGCGGCGGGGTTTATCCCCGCCGGGACAAACCCGGCGGCTCGCCTGGCGCACGTTGCTTGCCGCTCTTATCGGACGGGAGCGAGCCGAACAACGGCAGTCACCTTTCATCGGCCTCGGCGTCGGGTGTTCATGATCTTCGCTGGCGAGTCTTCGCTGCCCGGTCCGCGCGACGCCAACTCGGGAGTGTTCCGCAAGCTCCGGGAGTCGGATTCGAGCTCGCAAACAGCGCAAGCCAGGCGGCACCAGGCGTATTTCAGTGCAGGCAGGATTTTTCCGAATACCGGCGGAAGCTGCGGGGAACTATCCCTTGGGAAGAGGAAAGGACAGCCGAGCATGAAGACGCCATCCGCGCACGCAGTCGCGCCGACC
>JAGVLI010000391.1 GCA_020054355.1 Planctomycetales bacterium
ATCGGCAAAACGCCGGGCCTCGCGTTCGAAGCCGGCGCGCTCGATCGGGGAGAGCGCGGGAAATTCCTCTTCGCCCAGCAGTTCGGCTTCAACCTGGCGGAACGGGGTGGTCACTTCCAACTCGCGCACGATGCGGAACCGGGCCTCACCTTGCAGCAGCAGGTTGAAGCGGCCATCGGGCAAGCGCTGCTCGGCCACGATCCGCCCGACGCATAGTACGGGCTGCACGGCTGGCTGGCCGTCGTAGTCCTCATCCCAGCCGGGCCGCAGCAGCACCGGCGCGATCAGGCGATCGTCGGCCAGGGCATCCACCGTCATTTGCCGATAGCGCGGCTCGAAGATGTGCAACGGCTGCACGACCTGCGGAAACAGCACGACATTGGGCAAGGGGAACAACCGCACCGTGCCGTTGAACTGCTCGAGGGATGTGCTGTCGTCTTTCATGGTTCGCCGTCGGTGGAAGTACGTGCCACGGATCATTCCTCGGCTTCCAGGTACGCTTCCGGGTCGGGCCACCGCGCCGGCGGCGGGTCCAGCTCGATGACTGGCGCCAGGGCGAGGTCCAGCTCCTGGGAACGATCCGGCGACTCCACGGCCAGCAGCGGCGCGAAGCAGTGTTCCATCTCCCGCCAGAAGCCGGCGTTGTCCAGGCCCAGGTAATGATGGCCGTAAGGCTCCATGTACGCCCGGCTGGACAGATACAGCTTGCGCGCCCCGCGCACATTGCCGTTGCCGAAATGCGTGAGGCCCACCGCCGCCTGGATCAAGCCCTGGACGAAGCGCTTTTCCGGGCCGGCGCGGTCCAGCCACAGACCCTCCCAGACTTCGTGGGCTTCAAAGAAGTCGTGTCGATTGAACAGCACGACGCCGGCCAGGTAGCGGTCGTCGTAGTCGGCTGCGGGAGAGGCCATGCCACCATTGTATACCACGGTCCACCGCGATCCCAAGGCGAGCCTTCGCGCACCCGGCAACTCGGCGCTGCGGCCGGGCGGCCCAAACGGGTATACTTGCCGCAAAGGAGGCTAATCATGAACGAACCGGCGTTCGACGTGGTGAAATGGGTCGAGGAAGAAAGGAAAAGGGTGATGCGGAACCCGCCGGTGCCACAGCCCCCACGGGAGCGGCCGACGATTCATTGGACGGAACTGAAAGAGGAAGTTTCCGGGCGCGCCGGCGCGACGGACTGGAACCACTATGTGAAGCAGGTGGGCCGGCTGCTGGCCGAAGGACACGAGGGCCGCTGGGTGTTGATCGTCGGCGGGGAGATCATCGACATCTACGACACCTACGAGGCGGCCTATCAAGTGCGCAACGAACGCTTTCCGCGCCAACATGTGTTGATCCATCAAATTCTGGAACGCGAGCCGATCTTGCGCGGGGGAGGATATCATCGCCTATGGCGCGTTTGACTTTCCCAATTGCTTCCGAAGGATTGGTTGTCGATGTTTTTGTCAACTTGAAAGCCGCGCTGTTGCTGCCGCTGTGGGCTAGCGGTGGAGGTCCTGCTCCCATTCCAGGCAGAGGGTTGCTCGATACCGGCAGCGACATCTCAGCAGTTTCACTGGCGCTGCTTCAGCGGCTGGGAATTCCGCCCCTCCAATCAACTTCGACGCGGACTTTTGCCGGATCGATCCAAATTAATCTCTACGAAGTCGGCCTGCATGTCTTCGATTCGCGGAATGTAAACCTCCCGTGGTTCTCGCAGCCGTCGCTCGTGGTGATGGAACTGGCTGCCGGCATTCCCTTCGATGCGATCCTGGGCATGGACGTCATCCGCACTTGCAACTTGCACGTCGACGGTCCCGGCGGGCGGTTCACGCTCGATTTCTGATCTACCGCCGCTGAATCACCGCCATGTAGCACAATCCCTGCTTCTGATCGCGGCTGCCGTCGCCCAGGGGACTCTTGCTCCAGAGATATTTCCAGCCATCCATGCCGGCGCGCGCCGAATCGTACAGGGGCGTTTCATCGGTCATGACCAGTTGGCCCGGCGGCAGCACCTGGCGCAAGCCGTGCATCGAGTGCCGATGGGTGAACAGCACCACGGTACGCGGCTGCCGCTGCAAGAACTCGAGCAGCGCCGGTGTTTCCTTGCTGCGAAAGTTGAGAAAGTCCGAGCGGCCGACGTAAAACGCGACCGAATCGCAGGGGCGGGGGTAGCAGACCACCGGCACATCCTCGTCGCAATATTGAGTCACCGCGTCCGGCCGGCAGAACGGCGAGCGAAACTCGGCATACCACGGCAACAGGAACTGGTGGCCGACGAAGACCAGCAGGAAGCTCCAGGTCAGCGTCGCGGAGGTCCACCAAGAACGCTGCCAGCCGGAGACGATGACGTAGTGCCCCAAGGCGAGGGCCAGGAAGGGAAATGCCGGCAGGATGTAGGTCGGCAGCTTGCAGCCGGATGCCGAGAAGAACGCCACGCACCAGCCGCCGGCCAGCAGCATGAAGCCCAGTTCGGCAGTCCGTTGCCCGGCGTGCTCGGCTTGCGTTGAGAAAAGAAAGCGCACGCAACCGGCGAGCAGCAGCGATCCGGGCAGCAGACCGAACAACACGATGGGCAGGTAGTACCAGAGCGGTTCGAGGTGGTCGAACGGCTGGACAAAGCGCTGGACGTTGTGCTTCCAGAAGAACTCGCCGGCGAATTCGGGCACCTTGCAGCAGATGCCGACATACCAGGGCAACGCGATCAGCAGCACGACACCCAGGAAACCAGCCATCGGCCGCCAGCCGATCCGGCACAAGCGCTGACTCAGCCAGCCGTAGGCGAGCAAGGGCGGGGCCAGCAGGATCAGGGCAATCGGCCCCTTGGTCAAGACGCCGAAGCCGGTCGCGACTGCCGCCAGCAGCCACCAGCCCCAGTGCAACCGTTCGCCGCGCAAGGCTTCCAGGGCGCTGAAAATCGACAGCGTCACGCAGAAAGCCAGCACGCCGTCCAGCACCAACAAACGGCCGACGCTGAGAAAGCCTGGAGCCAGCGACAGCAACAGCGCTCCCCAGAAGGCGGGCCGTTCGCCGAGACTGCGCCGGCCAAAGAAGTAGGTCAGCAGGATGCAGCCATGTACCGCCAGCGCGGGGGGCAGCCGAGCCGACCAGTCCGCGATGCCCAGGAGGCGATAACTGAGCATCACCAGCCAGTAGAGCAGCGGCGGCTTGTCGAGGTATGGCTCGCCTTGCAGATAGGGCACGATCCATTCAGCGCGCTCGAGCATCTCGCGCGGAATCTGGGCATAGCGGCCCTCGTCCGGCTCGAACAGGTGAAAGCCCAGGCTGGGGTAGAGCAGCAAGCTCGGCAAGATCAGCAACAGGAGGACGGCAGGCCAGCGCGGCCGGGTCGGGAATTCACTGCGTCCGGGGAAAAGCACCTCCGACCAGAGCACTCGCAGCCAGGAACCGACCGATTGAGCAGTTGCCATGCGCCGCTTCCCTCCGCACCGGGCGAACGTTCCGCGGCGGCATGATGCCAGGGACGGCGCGTGGGGTCAATTGTTCCTGCGGATGTCTTCGCTGGTTGCCCAGTTTCCAAGGCTTATCGAGGCCGGCTGCGCTTGCCCAGCGCCTTGCCGCTCTGGTAGGCGGGAACCGCATCGAGATCGAGCGGCGAGAAATCCTGCCGCCGCCATCTCTCCACGGCCTGGGCGGCCATCGCGGCGTTGTCGGTGCAGAGTTCCAGCGGCGGAATGAACAGTTCGGCGCTCTCGTCGGCCGTCATGCGTTCCAACGCGCCGCGCAGCGCCCGATTCGCCGCCACGCCGCCGCCCACGGCGAGCCGTTTCAGTCCGGTTCGCCGCAGCGCTTGCCGGCACTTGGCGGATAGCACGTCGATGGCTGCCTGCTGGAAACTGGCGGCCAGGTCGGCGCGGCGCTGAGGCGGCAGGTCGTTGGCCGGCTTACCGACTTTCGTGAGGTCTTGACCGTGGACCGCGTAGAGCACGGCCGTTTTCAGCCCGCTGAAGCTGAATGCCAGACGTTCTTCGTGGATGAACGAGCGCGGAAAAGCGAACGCTTTCGGATTGCCCTGCGCTGCTTCTCGCTCCACGGCCGGGCCGCCGGGGAAGCCCAGTCCCAGGATGCTGGCCACCTTATCGAACGCCTCGCCGGCGGCGTCGTCGAGCGTGCCGCCCAGCAACTCGAAGTCGAGGGCGTCCTTGCAATGAAACAGCACCGTATGGCCGCCGCTGACCACCAGCCCGATGCACGGAAAGATGTCGCGCCCCGCCGCCAGCCGGGCGGCATAGATGTGCGATTCGATGTGGTTGACCGCGATCAACGGCACATCCAGGGCGACGGCCAGCATCTTGGCGGCACTGACGCCGACCAGCAGCGCTCCGACCAGCCCCGGCGTGTTATGCACCGCGAGACAGCCGACGTCTTTCAACTCGATGCCGGCCCGTTTCAGGGCCTCGTCGATGACTGGCAGCAGCCGTTGTTGATGGGCGCGGGCGGCGACTTCCGGCACCACGCCGCCAAAGCGTCGATGGATGTCGATCTGCGAGGCCACGACGCTGGCGAGGACCGTCGGTTCCTCGGTGAAGATCGCTGCGGCGGTTTCGTCGCAACTGGTTTCGAGGGCCAGGAAGTTCACGGGTGGCATTGCCTCTTGTTCAATTCGGATCGCGGCGTTTCACGAGACCAGCAGGTCATCGACCTTCCGGATTCCTGGGATTTCACCGCTCCGGATGTCGCGGTAAAGGTCCTTGAGGTTTTCCCTGAGTTCCTTGAGGCTCTTGCCTTGCGTCTGGTAGTCGGGATAATCCTGCAAATAGCCGAACCACCACTTGCCTTCTTGCCAATGGACGATCTTCACGGTCATTTTCACTCTCCCGAAAGCGAGCGGCTGGCCAGGCGGTTAGTGCTGCCTTCGCAACGATACTTACTACACCGTTGAATCAAAAGGAGCCCGAATTCCTCCCAAGCCGGCCGCTCGGCGGCCGTCCGACGCCGCAGTGGTTGGCCGGCCGCCGAGCGGCCGGCTTGGGAAGCTTGGGAAGAATTCGACCGGCGTTTCAAGGCAGCAAGTCGTTGACCGCCACCTGCCCGACGACTTGCCCGGCGAGCACCAGCGGCACATCGCTGCCCGGCATGAAGTCCTGCCGCTGGCGATAACCGGGAGCGGCGCTCGGCCCAGTCGGCTCGGAATACACTGCGACCTGCGCATCGATCGGGTTGATGATCCAGTAAATCGGGATGTTGGCTCTGGCGTACAGCGGCCCTTTGCGGTTGCGGTCGCGGTCGAGCGAGGTATCGGCGACCTCGATCAGCAGTCCGATGTCTTGGGGGCTGGGATGGCGGTTCGCAAAGTCTCGAATATCGCCCTGAACGATGGCTCCGTCCGGTTCCGGCTCACTCTCCGGCAGCGTAATGGCAGATTGCCAGCGCGCGTGCCAGCCAGCAGGCGTCTGGGGATCAATGGTTTGGGCCGTCAGCTTGAGCGACGTATCGTGCGGCGGATTTCGTGGCATTTTCGGAACGATCCATCCTTCCAACAGTTCGACCCGATCCGCTTCGGTCAAAATGCCTGTTCGGATCAGCTGGTGGTACTCGTCCACCGTGAACCTGCGGCCCGGGTAGGGCGGCTGCGGCCCGGGCCCAGAAGGGGGACTGATGATGGACATGGTGATACCCAGAATGGTGTAAAGCGAATTCCGTAAGCGCTTGTACAGCCCGACCGTCGTCAGATGCGATCCTGCCAGCGGGCCGGATCGCGTCGACTGTTATGCACCGCAATCACCTCGATGCAGTCTGGCCTGACGCGGTAATACACGACATAGGGAAACTTCGACACTACCGCTCGTCGGACATCTCGAACGACCACTTGGTGCATTCGTGGAAAAGCCACAAGTCGATCGAAGACCAGTTGCACGCGAGCCAGAAAGTCAGCGCCAAGTCCGGGGCGTTGCCGTTCATACCACACTGCGGAGTCGTCAAATTCGGCGCGTGCCTCCGGGTGGAAGATGATCGGCAGGGTCATTGCCGGAGCCTCGCTTGAGTTCGCGCCTTGACCTCTTCCCAGGGAATACCGATTTCGGGACGCGCGTCCAATTCGGCGCAGCGCCGTTCGATTTCGTGTCGTTGGGATTCGGTCAACTCCGGGGCCACGCGCTCCGCTTCGATGCCGTCCCAGATGGCTTGCACCAACTGGATCCGATCCTCGACACTCAGGTTGTTGATAGCGGCCAGGGTCGCAGCCAGGTCCATGACAGTCACCTCTCGGCTTGAGGTCGAACGCTCGCCTGCGGCTCGCGGCTAAACGGCCACGGTTTTCTTGCCCTTCACGGAGCCGTCGGTCTTGACCGTTTCCGCCGGCCATTCCTGCCAGCGGTTGCTTTGCCGCCAGAACGCCAGCGGGTTGTCGTAGACCAGCTTTTTGATCGACGCTTCCGGATGGCCGCGGCGCTTCATCTCCTGAATCAGTTCCGGCACCGCCAGCGGATCGGACTTGCCCCAGTCGCCCGCCGAGTTGGCCATGATGCGCTCCGTGCCGACCATCTCGATGATGTCGGCGGCCCGCGCCGGCGTGCATTTGGTCGTCGGGTAAAGCGTCATCGCGCACCAGAAGCCGTTGTCGAGCGCGTGGCGGACGGTGTGCTCTTCCACGTGGTCGATCAGCACTCGCTCCGGCCGCACCCGGCTGTCGCCCTTGAGCATGTCGATAATCATGCGGGTGCCCATGTACTTGTCTTCCAGGTGCGGCGTGTGAATCAGGATCAACTCGTTGGTCTTCATCGCCAGATCGACGTGTTCCTGGAAGATGGTCGATTCGTTCTTCGTGTTCTTGTTCAGGCCGATCTCGCCGATGCCGAGCACTCCGGGCTTATTCAGGAACTCCGGGATCATGGCGATGACTTCGCGGGACAGCGTCACGTTCTCCGCTTCCTTGGCGTTGATGCACAGCCAGGAGTAGTGCTTGATGTTGAACTGGGCGGCGCGCTTCGGTTCGACCTCGGTCAGGTGGCGGAAGTAGTCGCGAAAGCCTTCGACGCTGCCGCGGTCGAAGCCGGCCCAGAAGGCCGGTTCGCTGATGGCCGCACAGCCGCACTGGGCCATGCGGTGATAGTCGTCGGTGACGCGGGAGATCATGTGGATGTGAGGGTCGATGTAGGCTGACATTCGTTCTAGCTCCTTGCGAAAAAGCGCCTGACATTCCGCAGCGCCACCCTATTCAGGATGGTCGATAATGCATTTACAGAAAAGGTCTTGCAGAAAAGCCAAAGCAGCAGGGTTTGCTTGGACGGCATCCCAATCGAGGAAGAGAGCTTCCGCCCGCATCACCTCGGTATCAGCTTGTACGTGCGTCACGGTATCGCCCAGGTGGTAATCGGCTCGATGACGGGCGGTTTGGAGTGCGACGAAATCGAAGGCGATTTGACGGACCTGCGGGGGCACCGCCTGGCCGAGCTTGTTGGTCTGCTTGCTGACGTAGCTTTTGCATAAGTCCTTCATCCTGCCGTGAACGAATGACCTGCCGACCCTTGCCTGGAAATCCACCCCAACGATATATCGCGTCACTGTCTCGGAAATCAGCAGGTGGAACACCGCGTAATAGGCGGTCGAAACTGCCCGGCGCAGGTCGGCCTGGATCGGCGCGCCCGGATTCCGGTCAACGAGATGGCGGGCGAGGTTGAGCAAGTCCTGGTGCATGGGCGGCATCTGCCTCGACTAGCCCGCTTTGTGCTCGACTGCGGCTCGCACGATGATGTTGGGCCACCGTTGACTGCCGACTTCGTTGAGCGCCGCGTGTATCTTGCTGGTCATCGACGAGGCGAAGCGGCCAAGCTCGCGGCGCGGCAGGCTCTCATCGTCCACGAAGATGGTCACCAAGACGGAAGGCGTGCCATCGGGGTCGCTCCCTAGTTCATAGTCCCAGTTCAGTGCCCAAGGAGGGAAAGCAACGTTCTTCAGGGCTTCCTCGACCTGTTTTCCTTCCTGGGGTGAGAACAGGTATGGATCGAGGATTTCGAGGAGCTTCAGAAAAATCGGCCTGGCTTTGTCATACTGATCGCCCGTTGCAGGCTTGTTGGGAGGGACGCTCGCGGCAATTTCTCGGAATTCCTTGACAAGCCGCTGGAGTTCCAACTGCCGATCCGCGCCCAGTTCAGGGAAGTGCGCCGCGTTGAACCCCGCGACCGACTTCGGCGTCAGCCACAAGGCGGCCCGCACCACCATCCGCTTGATCGAGTCCTGATCCAGCGAGGCGCTATCGGTGGCCACCCGCGGGTGGACGAAGAGGTTTCTCGCCAGGCGAAAGTTCGTCAGGAAATCCTGCTTCGAGGTCTTGCCCTCGGGGACATCGTGGCGTGCAATACGCCCCTGATCCACCTGGACTGTCAAGGTAGTTTCCGGGTCGAGCAGGAGCGTGAATTGGGCACCACTCAGAGGCGAATTGTCGGGGTAAACCCAAGGCGGATACCCGTCCATCTCGGCACGGATGCACAAGCCATCCAGGAAGGAGAACTTCCCCGGATAGCGGCTCCCCTTGTTCGTGAGGAAAGTGACGGGGAAGGTACCACTACCTTCGCGGTATTGCCCCCTTTCGTCGAACCGTCCCAGGAAATCTTCGATCGCCGACACGACATGTCCTCCACGTCGCTGGACGCTTCGGGCAACCATCTGCTCCTTACTATCTTATCACCGCGCATGTGGCCTAGCACAACAAACCGGATGCCACGCCGGGCGCTCCGCACTAGCGTCGGTGGGAAAATACCGTGATCCGCCCGAATAATCCGTGCGGGTCGATGTAATCCATGAGGGGACTCCTTGCGAGGACTGCCCGAGTGGGTCTGGTGGTCAGGATCCATTATAACTTGCGGCCAGCCAGCCACGAAGCTCACGCCTTGCCGACGCGCTTGCGGATGTCGTCCATGCCCTGGGCCAGGACGCCGAGGTATTTCATCAGCCAGACCAGGAAGACGATGAAACTGCCGCCGTAGCCGGCATAGAAGAGCATCCGCCCCAGACCGGAAGCCTGGCCGTCACTGAGTAGTACGACGAGGATAAACCCGCCGACGGTTACGAAGAGGTAACCTAGACCTCCGAGCAGCCAGATAAAGAAACGCATGGCCCTTCCTGGCAGCACTTTGCTGCGGAGAGCGACGCCGACACCGCGCATGTACAGCATCAAGAACAGCAGTCCCGGAAAGAAACCCACAGCAAAGCCGGCCAAACCAACGAGGAAGTACAGGCCGCTCGACAGAAGTGGGGCCAACCCGGTCAAGCCCAAGCCCGCGATCTGCAATAATTCGGCAGGTATGCAGAGCAAAGCCAGAAACCAGTTGGCGGTACCCTCTGGAATCCAGAGCGTGCGGATAAAACCGAGCAAGCGGAGTAGTACCCCCAGGCCCATGAAAAACAGGATGACCCCAATGGCGATCATGACATGATGCAACTCGATTCTGACCAGCATGACGCCGGAACGTGCGGGGGGAGCCGCACCCGCTCCTTGGGCGCCCGCCATTAGTTCTGCCGGAGTCGCCCCGATCATGAACAACAGGCCCGTAACCAGCAGTGTGATGGTCAGGCCGATGGCGCTGACGCATGTGCCCAGCCAAATGTTGTTCAACCCCCGGGACACCGTGCGCCAGCTCTCTGCCTCATCACTGCGCGGGTCGATCTGAAGCGGCTCTTCCTCCGGGGCAAGACCTGTGGACGCGCTCAGATCGATGTGGGCGGCCGAGCTGACCAGCTTGCCGCCGCCGCCAAAGGCGAACGGATCGCCGTCGTTCTCGACTTCGACCTCGGGCTTGCTCTTGCTCTTACTCGGGACCGATTGCTGCGGGATCATGACGCGCGCGTTGCACTTCGGGCACTTGGATCGTTTGCCGCCAAAATGGTCCGGTACATTGAGCGGCACCTTGCACTCGGGGCAGGAAAAACTGATCGGCATCACTGGGTTTCCGTCGCGACTGTGAAGCACTCGCCTGGGCATTTGCGGCGAATCCACGACTATTTACGGTCGGCTTCCTCGGTGACTGGAGGCTGGACCTCGACCTTCCATTCCTTCAGCACGTCGTAGGCGGCTTTGCGGATCGGATAGAACTTGGTCTTGCCGTCGGTCTTGCTTTGCGGGTCTTCCAGCAGCCCTTTCAGCAGGGCGATGTTGCCGTCGGACTTGAAGAGCTTCAGCGTTTTCGCGCCCTCCAGGCGGAAATCGAGTTCCTTGGCTTTCAGCCAATCTTTCGCGGTCTCTTCCAGCCGGGCGTCGATGGGCGCCAGCAGCCAGGCCGCATCGCCGTCCGAAAGCTTGCGCACCACCTCGGCGGAGGCCGGCGC
>JAGVLI010000777.1 GCA_020054355.1 Planctomycetales bacterium
ATGGCCGTGAGCCTGGCCTGCGGCGACCGCAACGCCTTTTCCCTCGACCCGCGCGAAGGCGTGGCCACCATGAACGCCTTCATCGTCCGCATCGCCAAGGGCGACGTGATCCACGGCTCCACCGATTTCAACAGCCTGTTCGCCGTCGGCTTGATGCTGTTTCTGATGACCCTGGCCATGAACGTCGGCGCCGAGTGGATTCGCGGCCGTTATCGGCAGGTGTACCAATGAGCCAAGTACAATCTCCGCAATCGTCCGCGCCGCGCCAGCGCCTGGAAAGCAACCTGTCCTACGAACAATTCCGGGCTTTCACCGATCGGGCCTTTCGCTGGGTGGGCTTCAGCGCCACCTTCTTCGGCCTGGCGATGCTGCTGGTCTTCCTCGGCGACCTCGCCCGCGACATCGCCAACTGGTTCCAGACCATGCCCGCGATGGTCGCGGAGCGCAACGACGTCTACCGCAGCCGGGTCCAGGAAGGCGAGCAGCTGGTCGCCCGGGAGCTGAAGCTGGTCGATGCGCAAATGCAGGACTACCTGGAAAGGGCCGACACGCCCGAAAAGAAAGCGGCGATGCGCAAGCTCTTTGAGGAAGAGATCATTCCCAGGAAGAAGGCGGCCCTGGCCGCGACCATGAAGGATTACGAGAAGGACCTCGAATCGATCCGGGAGAGCACCTCTCCAGGGTCGCTGTTCCAGTATTTCCTGAGCCACGGTCCCAGCAACCAGCCGGCCGAGGCGGGCATCCTGCCGGCGCTGCTGGGCAGCATCTGGATCGGCGTCCTGACAGTGCTGATCGCCGTCCCGCTGGGAGTCGGCGCGGCACTCTACCTCGAGGAATACGCGCCGCATACCTGGCTGGCGAAGATCATCCAGGTGAATATCAGCAACCTGGCGGGTGTGCCGTCGGTGGTCTTCGGCATCCTGGGCGCGTTCCTGTTCGTGGGGATGGTCTTTCGTCCCCTCGAGGGCGCGGAAGTGCCCCTGCCCTGGCCGTTCGGCGGCGCGATTGCCGCCCGCAACCTGCTGGGCGGCGCCATGACGCTGGCCCTGCTGACCCTGCCGGTCATCATCGTCTCCTCGCAGGAAGCCATCCGGGCCATCCCCCTGGGACTGCGGCATGGCGCTTACGCCCTGGGCGCCACGCAATGGCAGATCACGAGCACCATCGTCCTGCCTTCCGCGCTGCCGGGCATCCTGACGGGCACGATCCTGGCCATGTGCCGGGCCATCGGCGAGGCCGCTCCCCTGGTCCTGTTCGGAGCGCTGCTGTTCGTCAACCAGAACCCGAGCCTGTTCAGCCGCTTCACGGTGATGCCCATGCAAATCTTCGGGTGGGCCGACCGACCGGACCTGGCCTGGCGCAATAACGCCGCCGTGGCCAGCATGGTCCTGCTCGCCACCCTGATGTCCCTCAACGCCGTGGCCATCTGGATGCGGCAGCGGGCCGGGGCCAAGGCGCGCTGGTAGATTGGCAGGAAGTCATCATTCCACGGTTCCTACGGTTGCAGGCCGCGCAGCAGCCACCAGCTGCCCGCCGCGATGGCCGCCACGCCGGGGATGGTCAGGATCCAGGCCCAAACCACTTGCCCCGCGACGCTCCAGCGGATAGCGCTCCAGCGCTTCATGGCGCCGACGCCGACGATGGAGCCGGTAATGGTCTGCGTGGTGCTGACCGGAATGCCGCCGAAGATGGTCAGGATCAGCGTCGTGGCCGCGCCGGTCTCGGCGCAGAAGCCATCCACCGGGCGCAGGCGGATGATCCGCTGCCCCATCGTCTTGACGATGCGCCAGCCGCCGAACAGGGTGCCCAGGCCCATCGCCAGGTGGCAGGACAGCACGACCTCGGTGGGCACCTCGGACGCGGCGGTGAACCCTCCCGAGCCGGCGGCGCTGGCCGCGATCAGCAGCACGTAGATGATGCCCATGGTCTTCTGCGCGTCGTTGCCGCCGTGGCCCAGGCTGTACAGGGAAGCCGAGAACAGCTGGCCCACCCGGAAGAAGCGGTCCACCCGGCGCGGCGTCTGCTTGCGGCACACCCAGGTGACGATCAACGCGATGAGAAAGCCGATGGCCAGGCCGAGCAGCGGCGCGACCACGATGAAGAGCGCCGTCTTCTGGATGCCGCCCCATTGCAAGGAGGAGACGCTGGCGGTCTTGGCCATCGCCGCGCCGATCAAGCCGCCGATCAGGGCATGCGAGGAACTGGTGGGCAGGCCGTAGTACCAGGTGATGAGGTCCCAGGCGCAGGCGGCGATCAGCGTGGCGGCGATCACCTGGTTATCGACGATGCTGGGATCGATGATGCCGGTGCCCATGGTGGCCGCCACCTTGAGGTGGAACAGCATGAAGGCGACGAAGTTGAAGAAGGCCGCCCAGACCACGGCCGTCTGCGGCGACAGCACCCGCGTGGAGACGATGGTGGCCACCGAGTTCGCCGCGTCGTGAAAGCCGTTGAGGAAGTCGAAGAACAGGGCCAGGGCGATCAGCAGCCAGACCGTCATGGTCAGGTCCTGGTACGGCATCGTGCCGAAATGCTTGGCCGCGCTGTCGATGAAGTGCATGGCTCACGACCCCTTGATGACAATCTCGGAGATGATCAGGGCCACGTCCTTGCACGCATCGACCGTCTCTTCCATCCAGCCGTACAGTTCGCGCAGCTTGATGAGCAGCAGGATGTCCGGCGGGTTGGCGAACAGGTCGCCGTCGCAGTCGCGGTAGACGCGGTCCGCCTCGTTCTCCAGCCGGCCGATCTCGCGCAGCCGTTTCTGGATCTCCTCGACGTTCTTCATGGTGCGCAGCAGGCGGAGCGTGTCCGCGACGTGCGTGCAGCAGTCCTTGATGATCCGGGCCAGCACGATCGCTTCCGACGGCGGCTTCTCGATGCGGAAGATCTCGAAGCGGTGCGCCGTCTCCTCCATGTTGTCCAGCACATCGTCGAGCTTGGTCGTCAGGCTGTGGATGTCTTCCCGGTCGAAGGGCGTGACAAAGCTCTGGTCCAGGGCGGTGATGATCTGTTCGACCAGGTCGTCGCAGGCCCGTTCCTCCTGGCGCAGCTCGTAGCTCCGTTCGGCCAGCCGGTCGAACTGCGTGACCATGGCCAGGAACTTGTCCGAGGCGCGGATGAGGATCACCGCCACCTGGTCGAACATGTCGAAGAACTTCATTTCCCGCGGGATCAGAAAGCGCATGTCCCAGGCCCCCCAGACGCCGACGGTCCTTCATCGGAACTTAAAGAATTCTTCACTGATTCGTCATTAGCTTATGGCGCTGGCTGGCTGGCGGCTAACTCAGCCTTGGCGGGGCGTCCGCTGCCGAGCGTTCGAGTTCGACCGCCGCGCTGGCGAGTTGTCTTTTGTTACGGCCTCGGTAATAATCCAAGGACAGCGGAGCGAACTGCCGGCGTGAGCGGACGGCGTGCGCCGCTCGTGGTTGACTCCGCCCGCTGACGCGGGCGGCGCGCTCCAGACTTCCCTTCCCATGCAAACCGGCCGTTGGCGCACTTTCTGGCGGCTGTTCTGCACCTACGCGGTCCTGGTGCTGGCCGTAATTGCGCTGCTGGGCAAGCTCATCGTCGGCCGCGTCGAACGCTTCGAGCTGAAACAAATCGACGACAGCCTGCTCGGCAAAGCCGCGCTGATCGACGGCATCGTCGAGGAATGGCCCGAAGGACTCGCGCCGCTGCTCGAGGGCTACGCGAAGAACTGGAGCCAGCGGATGGATGCCCGCATCACCCTGATCCGGGCGGACGGCAGCGTGCTGGCCGACTCCCACGAAAAGCCCGAGCAGATGGAGAACCACATCAATCGGCCGGAAATCGTCCAGGCGCGGCAGGAAGGCCTCGGCCGCTCGACCCGTTACAGCCGAACGGTGGGCGAGTCGATGATGTACCTCGTCCGGCGGACGGAAGGCAAGTCGCCGGTGGCCTACATCCGCGTCGCCCGGCCGCTGGACCGGGTGGAAAGTGAACTGGCCCAGCTGGACGCGCTGGTCTGGACGTTCGCCGCGCTGTCCGCC
>JAGVLI010000915.1 GCA_020054355.1 Planctomycetales bacterium
AGCCGAGCAAGCAGCAGCCCGCGCGGGCCTCGGCCGCCAGTCACCCCGCCAATCGCTGGTCTCAGGGACAGCGTGGTCCTCCAGAGTAGAAATTTCCCAAGCTCTGTGCGGACTCCACGGAAATTCGGTTCCACACACTTGGTTCTGTCGCTGCGCGATGTAACATCGCCCCGGTAATTCTGTTCCCGTTGTCCGCCATCTCCGCTAGAGTAACGGGGCGTCCGCCTGGGTGGCTTCGCCTTCTTTTGCGAAAGGACCGTCTCATGTCGCGCTTGCTCTGGGGCTTGCTGACCGCAGCCTGGGTCACGGTCGCCGGCCTCTCCTGGGCCGCCGACGCTCCCACTGGCAACTACAAGTACAGCCTGTACATTTACGATCCCGAAGCCGGCTTCAAGACCAATACAAACACGCTCTTCCTGCTCAAGCTCGAAACCAAGGAAGGCAAGGTGGCCGCCGAGGTGCTGGCCAAGCCGGCGCGGATGCCGCAAGCCACGGTCAAGGAAGCCGCCGTCAAGGACGGCAACCTGCGCGTGGTCCTGGAGCTGAAGGCGCGCCAGCCGGTCCAGCTGGTCTTCGAGGGCAAGGTGCCCGCCGACGGCAAGAAGATCACCGGCTCGTTCAGCCAGGGAGGCAACGTGCTGCCCGCCCAGCTGGAGCTGACCGCCGCCGCTAGCCTGGACCCGTTCGAGCTGCAGAAGGAGGCGATTGCCACCGCCACCGGGCCGGAAATCTTCGAGGCCGCCTTCGCGCTCTTGACCAAGGCGGGGGAGAAGAAGGCCAAGGTCGATGAAGTGCGCACCTGGGCGAGCAAGGCCCTGAAGGCCGCGGAGAACTACGGCCAGCCCTGGCAGCGCGAGATGACTTTGCAACTCGTCGAAATCCTGGCGCAGACCGAGGACTACGCGCCGGTGGCCATCCAGTACGCCCGTCAAGCGGAACGCCTGCTGCAACCGACCGACAAGATCGCCGTGCAACAGCGCACGCTGCGGCTGCTGTCGGATGCGCTGACCAAGGGCGGCAAGGCCGACGAAGCCAAGGAAGTGACCGCCCGCATCGACAAGATCGCCGCCGTCACGCCCGTGAAGTTCGCCGGCCGGAAGGCGGGCGACCGCAACGTCCTGGTCGAGCTGTTCACCGGCGCGGAGTGCCCGCCCTGCGTCGCCGCCGACCTCGCCTTCGACGCCCTGGGCAAGACCTACCAGCCGAAGGATGTGATGCTGCTGCAATATCACCTGCACATCCCCGGCCCCGACCCGCTGACCAACGCGGACACCGAGGCGCGGCGCAGCTACTACGGCGACGTGATCGAGGGCACGCCGACCATCTTCTTCAACGGCAAGGTCCAGGACTTCGGCGGCGGCGGCTACGACGACGCCCAGGAGCGCTACAAGGAATACACCGAGGCGCTGTCGCCCTTGCTCGAAAAGAACGCGCGGGTGAAGGTGAAGGCGACGGCCGTGCAAAAAGGCTCGAAGATCAACATCACCGCCGAGGCCAGCGACGTGGACGAGCCGGGCGATAAGGTCCGGCTGCGGCTGGCGCTGGTCGAGGACGAAGTAAGCTACAAGGGCGGCAACCGGCTGGCCCACCACCATCACGTGGTCCGCGCCCTGCCCGGCGGAGCGGCCGGCATTGCCCTCAAGGAAAAGACCGGCAAGCAGACCGCCACCGTGGACCTCGACGAGCTGCGCAAGAGTCTGACCAAGTACCTCGACACAGCCGCCAAGGACCTGGACTTCCCCAACAAGGACCGGCCGATGGACCTGAAGAAGCTCAGCCTGATCGCCTTCGTGCAGAACGATGCGACCAAGGAAGTGCTGCAAGCGGTGCAGGTAAATGTGGCCGAGGAGAAATAACCAGTTGGCTGAAACTGTAGCCGGGGTCTCGGACCCCGGCTTTTCTCTTGCGCCGGCTTCACCTTGACCATCGGGCTATTGCGAGAGATCATGGGCGCAGTTTCAGGAATGGGCAGCGCGGTGCAAAGGAATAGGCGATGTGGCGGGTGATTTTGCGCATCTCGTACACGGGCGACCTCGGGTCCGGCCTCCGCAACAACGTTGTGCCGCTGTTTCAAGCACTGGGTCTTCAGCACACTGCCACCGGCACTTTCGAGTCCCCTGCGGTGGACCAGGTTGATGCCGCCAATCAACTATCCCAGGTCCTGCAGGCAGTCGCCAACCCTCAGCAGTTCCCTGAAGTTCACGCGCAGGCCGTCCTCAAGCACCTTTGGGTGTCCATCGATCGGGTGGTCTAGGTAAAACAGGGCGAAGTCAGGTCGGCAATCACGGGACGGTCAACCATGCAGCAATTTTACATTGTCAGCGAGAGTACCGAGGATACGTTGGCAACCGCTCACAACTTGCAGGATGCCATCCGCATGGCCCGGGACGCAGTCAGCCAAGGGCAGGCGGGTGACCTAGTGTCCGTTCTCGAAAGCGGAGGCCAGGCAGTCAGGCAGTTTATCCGGATGCCGGATGGGACGGTTGCAGACCTGCCGATTGCTGCAACGATTCAGGCGGTGGCGGCTGCTTTGGACCCCAACCGTGCCGCACCAGCCGCGGCAGCCGGCGGCCGCAATGCCAATTGATCGCCGTTTCCCACGCAGCGCCGGGTGCAATGGTTGCGGGGCGACAGCCAGGGTGCTGGCGCCGCAGGTACGACACTCCGAGTGTGTGTGGCAGCATCCTCGACTTGACAAGCCGGCGAACTGCTGGCGGCCGGGTGGCACGTCCCTCGGTACGCCGAGGGCGTGCGAGCGACAGGCCAACGGAGGGGATGAAGGTGTTGCGATGTTCGGCACGCCCTCGGAATAGCGAGGGACGCGCCAGCCGCCGCCATCTCCGCTAAGACAGATTGAAGGAGGATCCGCCATGAATGTCATCGAAGAAACGATTGAGGCTACGCTGGACTCGAACGGTCAGTTGCGACTAACACACCAGCCGCGACTGCCGCCTGGTCCGGTGCAAGTGACCATCCGTGTCGCCAGCGCGGATGGGCCGCGGCGCGGCCTGGCGGACGTGATCCGGGAGATTCGGGCGGATCAGACCGCCCGCGGGTTTCACGGGCTGACGACCGAACAACTTCGGCAGCGCGCAGCCGAACTCGAAGCTGAGAACGACGAGTACGACCGGACGATGGAGCGGCTCGGGGCGTTACCCCCGCCTGGTTCGGGACCCACGTGATGCTCTACTATCTCGATACCAACATCGTCATCTACGCGGTTCAGGCCGGCATGCCCGAGCACCAGCGAGCCATCGGCCGCCTGGCAGCATTACGGCGTTTCGAGGTTTGATAATTCTGTGAGCGGCCCCGGCAGGTGAGCTTCATCGTTCGGCGGCGAGAATGGCAGTGCATGGGCGTTAGCGAAATTACGGCCGATATCGCAATGGCGATCTCGCAAACGAGAGCGCCACTCTCCGCACGAGAGGCTTACCTCCTGTTTGTCCTTCGAGGTATGCCACTCTTTCGAGACATTCGTCGGTTCGATCTGTTTGACAAAGCGTACAACCAAGTTGCCCCCGACTCAGGCCAATCGGTCACCGAGCAACTCATTGATGCGACTTTTTGGTTGGGCGCGGACTGCTTTTATGGTGCTTACTGCGAAGCCAGCGTTCGCGATTACTATACCAGCACGCTCGTTCCGCTTCTTGTGAAGGACAACGTGCCGCATCCTGCTTCGCCGGACTTATCTGCTTGGTAGCCACCGAACCGCTTTATGGCCGCGAAAGTCAATAGGGCGCACGTCGGCCGGGGACGATTTTCCGCATTTTTTCGCGGCGGGGTGACACGGCCCTCGGTACTCCGAGAACGTGCCGCAGCATCGGTAACACGAATCGCTGCGACCGACTTCCGCCAGGGACAACACTTGCCAAGGAAGCGCGTAGTCCTGCGTTCGGCACGCCCTCGGAGTACCGAGGGCCGTGTCACCCGCTGCTCGTTCGGGCCACGGGTCGTTTGCTCTTGCCCTAGCCGCGCGACCGACGGCCTGCGACAATGGCTTTGGTTGTTGGCGCGCCCGGCGCGTTGCCGCAGGAGAGACCCATGTCGCCGTTGCTCGACCGAGCCGTCGCGGAGGCTTGCAAGTTGTCCGACGCGGAACAGGATGTCATCGCCGCGCTCATTCTCGACGAAATCGAGGACGAGCGACGGTGGGAAGAGGCGTTCGCCCGCTCGCCCGGCAAACTGGCGGCCTTGGCGGCCCGAGCGGCCGAACAAGTGCGGACCGGGCGGTGCCGGCCCGCAGGGTTTGACGAGCTTTGAATTCCATCGTCACCGAGGACTTCCTGGCGTGTTTCGCGGCCCTCCCGGCCGAGATTCGGGAGCAGGCGCGGCGGGCCTACCGACAGTGGCGGGAGAATCCGTCGCACCCGAGTCTCCGCTTCAAGCCAATTCAAGGGCAGGACAACCTGTATTCGGTGCGGGTGGGGCGGGGTTGGCGCGCCCTGGGGCGGCTGGAGGGCGGGACCGTCACATGGTTCTGGATCGGTTCGCACGCCGATTACGACGGGCTAATCGGCTGAAGGCCAGGCCAACCCCGGTGCTGCGCCCGAGCGAGCCTGGAGCTGGAATTCTCGGAGAACAACCGCCTCGCGGGGCTGGGGCAATCCTCATCAATCATTCAGCAGAAGGGGAGTGACCGTGGCAGCCAACATGTTCACCGAACTGCATCAGGGCCGGAAGATTGCCCTGCAGCCCTTTTTCGACCAGCAGCGTCCGAATCCCCGGTATCGACCGGGCGAGCCGGCGCTCTTCTCTTTTGTGCCGCCCCGCATCTACACCCTCGACCTGCATACCAAGGGACAGACCAGCTTCAACGGGGCAGCGGTCGATGGCTCGTTCAAGGCCGGACCACCCGTCTCCCCTCCCGCCGCGAATGTCCCCATCTACCTGTTCAAGTGGCTGCCCTTCAATGCCGGCTCCATCACCTATACGGCGGTCGATCATCAGTTCCCCATTTTGACGGGGCTGATGACGGGGTGCTGGCTGGCGACATTCCAGTTTCGCGGGCAAACCTGGCTCGCCCACATCGGCACCGACTCCGACTCACCGGCCAACACCGCCGCCGTGAAGAACGCCTGGCTCGATGCGACCGCGCTCAAGAACAACCTGCGGACGGTCACCTCGCTCAAGGCCGTCAAGCCGAACGACCATCTCTCGGCTAGCTTGACGGTCTTTGGCCTGGTGATGCGAGGGGAATTTCACGCCATCAGCTTCGACACCGACTTCGGCATATACACGGTGAAACAGGCTCGCCATGTGCCGAATACGTTGCCGGCTCCCGTCTTCACGTAGCATCGCCCTCCACCGCTTGCGGCTTCGCGCCCGCTTCCTGCGCTTGACCCGCCGCCGCGCCGCGGCTATCATGCCGCGCCGACAGACGGACTCCGTGGAGAAGGGAGCGCGCTCGATGACCTTTTTTCCCCGCGCCCTGGCAGGGACGCCGGCGACGCCGGGCCTGCCGATCGAGTGGGAAGAAACCAATTGCCTGCTCTGCGGCGGCCGGCGCTACAAGTGCCTGACCGAAGCTCCCGATACCTCGCAGACTGGTCAGGGTCTGTGGTTTGCCGTGGTCCAGTGCCAGGAATGCGGTCTCTGCTTCACCAATCCGCGCCCCAGCCGGGCCGCGATGGTCCAGTTCTATCCTCCGGAAACTTATCCGCCTTATCAGGCTCGCCCGGAACGCGCCGGCCGCTGGTTCGGCGGCTGGAACTGGCTGCGCGGCAGCACGGAACGTAAGCTGCTGGCGCGGGTCGGCCAGGGTCGGTTGCTCGACTTCGGCTGCGGCGGCGGTTCCTTCCTGCAACGCATGGATAGTCAAGGCTGGCAAGTCACCGGCCTGGACATCTCCGCCACCACCGTCTGCCGGGTACGCGCCGACCTCGGGCTGCGCGTGCTGGTCGGCAGCCTGCCGCACCCCGAGTTGCAGCCGGAAAGCTTCGACGTGATTACCATGTGGCAGTCGCTGGAGCACGTCCATGCGCCGCGAGAAACGTTGCGCGAAGCGCATACGCTGCTAACGAAGGGCGGCAAGCTGCTGGTCGCCGTGCCGAACATCGACAGCTTGCCCTATCGCTGGTTCGGTGCCGACTGGTACGGCCTGGACCTGCCGCGCCACCTCACCCACTTTACGCCGATGACGCTGGCCCTGATGCTGGAGCGCGCCGGTTTCCGCGTGCGTTCTTTGAAAATGGTCCGGCATCCGAAATGGCTGCGCTGGTCGGCCCAGCATGCACTGCAGCGCAAGCGCGGCCCCTACTGGCATCGCTGGCTGACAAGCCGGCCCGCCGCCAGCGCCGCCGCCTGGTACAGCTATCTCAGCCGTCAGGCCGATTGCGTGCTGGCCACGGTATCCAAGTAATCTCCCCAGCGCAACTCTCGGAGCCTGTCCGATCCGGTAGGTGCCGCGAGCCGAGCGGCACCCAGACTTTGCAATACCATGCTGTCACCGGCGCCGCAGGCTCGGCTCGCTTGACTTACCCCGACCGAACATGGACAAACTGGGTTCATGTTCGGTTTTTCATTGCCGCGGTTCTTCTCGTGGCGATTGCTCTTGCGTTCTCACCCGGTTGCCGTTATGAGGCGGCCAAACCCTATTGGAACACAGCCCGCGCACCCACCCGTGGCCAGCAACCTGGCAGCGGGGGCAGGTGAGGGAATCTCATGAACCATGGATGGATCGGCGTCATCGCCGGAATGCTGCTGGCCGGACCCGCGCACGCACAGTCGGCGGACGTGGACCCTGTCGCACCATCCGGCGAGCCGCCCGTGGCGGCAACGGAAGTCCCTGGCATTGTCGAGCCAGAGACTGGGGCACCGTGGCCGACACCGGCCGTGCCCGCCTATGGCACGCCGTCGCCAGGCGCATTCCCCGCCCCCTCGCAGGTCATTCGCATCTCGAACCCACCGCCGCAGCGGCTGCCTGTTCTGCGGCGGCCGCCGACCGACGGCCAGATCATCGACATGTCCCCCCAGGGGTCATCCTGGTTTGAACGCCTGCGGGCGGGCCGGCAGCGCGTGGAGACACCGGTGAGCGGGCCGGCGATGACCTCGCAGATGGTGCCGATGACCGGCGTCGCGCCGCAGATGCTGCCGGAAATCCCCGGCCAGGAAGTCATCCTGATGGAGAAGGCCGCGCAGGATCAGTTGCCGCCGCCCCCGGGAGATGTGCCGCCCTCCAGCGGCAGCCCGACCGAGCCACTACAGTTGCCGCAGCCCCGGCCGCTGGACATGGCCGAACCGGCGGTGCAAGAATTTGAGGTGCCGCCGGGGCAGTGGTGGTTCGGCGTCGATTTTCTGCTCTGGTTCATGGACAAGCCACGCCTGCCCATTCCCTTGCTGACGACCGCGTCCACTGCGGGGACCAATTCGACCTCGACCGGCGCGCTGTCCAGTGCCACGACGCAGATTCTCTTCGGCACCGAGGACCTTCGATTCGGGAACTATCCCGGCGGTCGGTTCTCCATCGGTTACTGGTTCGCGCCGGAGCGTATCCTCGGCCTGGAAGCCAATATCTTTAATGTGGAAGCCAGCGATGTCCTCGCCGTGGTGTCGGGCAGCGACACCACTTCGGGCGTGTTGTCGCGACCGTTCACGAATGCCGCCAGCGGTGTCTCGCAGGCAGCCGTCGTTGCTTTTCCAACGACGCAAACCGGCACGGTCAGCATTCTCGCCACCAGCCAGCTGGTCGGCGGTGAAATCAATCTGGCCGCCAAGTTCATTCGCGGAGTCGAATCCGACTGGGACCTGATCGCGGGCCTGCGCTGCCTGGCACTGGAAGAATCCCTGGAAGTCAATCAGAGCACCCTGGCAGGCACGGGCAATACCATGCGCTTCGGCGGCGTCGCAGTGGCGAACGGCAGTACGGTAGCGGCTTTCGACCGCTTCGAGACCCGCAACCGCTTTACCGGCGCGCAAATCGGCGTTCGCAAGGAAACCCGGTTGACCAACATGATCCTTGGCTGCCAGATCAAGGTAGCGGCGGGCGCCACCCGGCAGAACATCAGGATCGACGGTGGCTCCACTTTGACGGCTGCCGGCACGGGTGCCGTTACCTCATTGCCCGGCGGTATTCTGGCCTTGCCCACGAATATCGGGACAGTGGTGGTCAATGAATTCACGGTGGTACCGCAACTGCAGTTTAGCGTGGGCTACCAGTGCATGGAGCACCTGCGGTTGTGGGCGTCCTACGAGTGCCTGCTGTGGACGAACACCGCCCGGCCGGGCGATCAGATCGATCCGAACGTGAACGTGACCCAAATGCCGACCTCGGCGAACTTCGCCACCTTCACCGGCCCGGTGCGGCCAGTCGTGCCCCTCGAACAAGAATCGCTATTCTTGCAAGGCCTCAGCTTCGGCATGGAACTGAAGTACTGACGCAGCGCTCCTGCAACCGAGGCGGCTCGCACCATGCCCGACACCCATACCGTCGAGTTCGAGGTCACCGATGAGCTGGCCGACCGCTATGCGCGCACGGTCGTCGATCGGGTCATCCTGCCGCGAACCGGCCTCCTGTCGCGACCCGCTTTCCTGATCGTGCCGCTGCTGCTGATGGTGCCGCTGGTCGTCTTCGGCTGGCTGCCGCCGGCCATGTTCGCGATGCTGGCACTGCTCGCGGCCGGCTTCGTGGTCGTGGGCATGATGCGCCGCTCGGTCTGCCTGAGCGAAGCGCGCTCGTCGGTGCTGGCGCCCTTCGAGGGCCAACTTCATCGGCGGATGCGCGTGGATTTTTCCGAGGACGGCATCCGCATGGAGGCGCCGGCGATCCAGAGCACGGCAACCTGGAACGAACTGGGTGAAGTGCTGCTCTGGCCGGATTTTTGGCTGCTGCGGTTGCGCGCCGGCGGCCAGTTCGTCGTGCCCGCCGCCGCAATCACTCCAGAGCTGGGCGACCTGATCCGCCGCAAGGCGGCCGCTGCCGGGGCCGAAGTGCGGGAGGATGTCGGCTAGCTGGCGCCGAAAACCCTCAGAAGCTCGGGCTGTTCCACCTCAGACCGACGCCCACTTTCCCGCTTGCTGGCTGCGCAGAATCGCCTCGCACAGCAGGACTTCCCGATGTCCGTCGGCGAACGAGGCGAACGGCCGGCTTTCCCGGTCGCCGCCTTCGATGTATTCGTAAATCGAGCGAAACAGCTGCTTGAAGGTATCGGCAAAACCCTCGTTGTGTCCGCCCGGCGTGCCGGCGTAGCGATTCGCGGGTGAGCGCAGCAACGCTGGATCGCGCAGCAACAACTCGTTGGGCGTGTCGCGCTGACCGATCCAGAGTTCGTTGGGCCGTTCGCTGTTCCAGGCCAACGCGCCCTTGCTGCCCGCGATCTCGAAACGCAGGCAATTTTTGCGGCCGGCGCTGACCTGCGACACGGTGCAGCAGCCGTTGCCGCCGCCCTGGAGCCGGAACAGCACCGAGCCATAGTCTTCCGTATCGATCCGGACCGGCTCGGTTTCCGGCCGCTTGCCCAGCTTGCCCTGAAACGTCTCGACCGAGCCTTTCGGCCGACGGCGCACCGGCAGGAAGGTCTTCAAATCGGCGCAGACTTCGCTCACTTCCCGGCCGACGATCCAGGTGACCAGGTCGAGCCAGTGCGTGCCGATGTCGGCCATCGCCCGCAGCGCGCCGCCTTCCTCGGCCAGTACCCGCCAGTTGAAATCGGTGTCGTGCAGCAGCCAGTCCTGGACGTAAGACCCAGTGACGTGATAGATATCGCCCAGCAGGCCGTCGGCGATCCGTTGCCGGGCTTCAAGACAGAGCGGATAGAAACGCACGTTGTAGCACACCGCGGAAACGACGCGCGTCGTGTCGGCCAGGCGCGCCAACTCGGCGGTTTCCCGCGAGTTCATCGCCAGCGGCTTCTCGCAAACGATGTGCTTGCCGGCGGCAAGGGCGAGTTGGCACTGCTCGAAGTGCAGCCGATTGGGCGAGGCCAGATGGACGACGTTGACCTGCGGATCGGCCAGCAGTTGCGCGTAGTCATCATAGGCGCGCGGCAAGCCGAGCGCCGCGGCCGCCTGGCGTCCCTTGGCGGGAGATGAAGCCAGGATGCCCGCGAC
>JAGVLI010000485.1 GCA_020054355.1 Planctomycetales bacterium
AGCAAGCGCTTCGGGCAGCCGCTGTCGGCCATCACGAAGCAACTCGCGCCGGAGTTACACCAGCCGCGCGACTGGGTGCGCTACAGCGGGGCGATCACCTCGGCGCGCTCCGGCTTCAAGCTCCGGCTGGCGCCCTGGATGATGTGGGTCTATCGCTTCAAGCAACTCAAGGTGAAGGTCGGCATCGCCGGCTACGACGATGTCTATCGGCTCCGCACGATCCGCAGCCGGTGCGGAAGTAAGATGGACATCCGCATCGATGCCAACGAAGCCTGGACGCCGGCCAACGTCGTCGCACGCATCCGCGAACTGGAGCCGTTCGGCATCAGTGCCGTCGAGCAGCCGGTGCCGCATGCGGACGTCGCCTGTCTGGCGGAGGTACGCCGGCAGGTCAAGACGCCGATCATGCACGATGAATCGCTGTGCAGCTTCAGCGACGGCGAGCGGGCCATCGCGCAGCAGACCTGCGACTTGTTCAATCTGCGCCTCTCGAAGTGCGGCGGCTTCATTCCGTCGTTGCGTCTGGCCCAGCTGGCCAAACGGCACAACCTCGGCTGTCAGCTCGGCTGCCAGGTCGGCGAGACGGTCTTGCTGTCGGCGGCTGGCCGGCACTTCGCCTCATCGGTGGCCGAACTGCGCTATCTCGAAGGCTCCTACGACCGTCGGCTGGTGCGCGAAGCGCTGGGGACAAAAGACATGACATTTACCTGGGGCGGCTGGGCGTCCGCGCTGACGGGTCCAGGGCTGGGCGTGACGCTCGACCCGGCCGCCCTGCAACGAGTGACCATTCGCAAGGAGCCACTGCTTGGCTGACACGGAAGCACCCTGCACCATCGAGATGTTCCAGGCCACCGACGGCTATCGCTGGAAGTATCGGCGCTACTTGCCATCGGGCCAGCCGCGCGGCCAGATCGTCTGCCTGCACGGCATCCAGAGTCATGGCGGCTGGTACACGCATAGCTGCGCGCAGCTCGCCAGCACCGGCTTCCAGGTCGATTTTCTCGACCGTCGCGGTTCGGGGCTGAACGATGAAGCGCGCGGCGATGCGCCGAGCTTTCGGCGCTTGCTGGACGATGTGGGCGAGTACATCCAACATCTGCGCAAGCAAGCTCCAGCCCTGCCGGTGTTTCTGCTGGCAATTTCCTGGGGCGGCAAGCTGGCCGTGGCCTTGCAGAAAAGGCATCCCGGCCTGACGAACGGCCTGATCCTGCTGTGCCCCGGTTTGTTTTCCCAGGTGCGGACGCCGTTCCTGCAAAAACTGCGGATCGCCTGGGCGCGGCTCGTCTCGCCGCGCCGGCGCTTTCCGATTCCGCTGAACGATCCCGAACTCTTCACCGCCACGCCGCGCTGGCTGGAATTTCTGCGCAACGACACGCTCGCCCTGCACGACGCCACCGCGCGCCTGCTTATCGAGAGCATCCGGCTCGATCTCTACCTGCTGCGCTGCGCTGCCCAGGTGCGCGTCCCCACCTTGCTCCTGTTGGCCGAAAAGGACCGCATCATCGACAACCCCGCCGTCCGGCGTTACGTCGAAACCTTCGCCACCACCGACAAGAAAATCATCGAATACCCTGGTGCCCAGCATACGCTGGAATTCGAGCCGGAGCCGGAGCGCTTCCTCGCGGACTTACGGCAGTGGCTGGCCGCCCATCTGCCGGGATGAGACAATGTCGCCAGGTTCCGGAACGAATAACCTTCAGCCGAACCGCTTGCGGTTTAGCACGCTCCAACGGAACCGGAGAACGGCATCATGTTCGACTGGCTGCAACCCTTGCTCAACTGGCTGCAATCGCTGACCTGGCAGCAGCACGTGCTGCTCGGCGGCGGGTTGTTCCTGGTCACGTTCTTCGGCAGCCTCGGCTCGACCATCTGGATCGTCATCCAGATTCCCGCGACCTACTTCTGCGACGACCACCCGCCGGCCCTGGTCCAAGGCCATCCGGTCGTCCGCTGGTCGCTGCGCATCCTGAAGAACGTCGCCGGCCTGGTGTTGCTGGCACTCGGTATCATCATGTTCTTTCCCGGCGTGCCCGGTCAGGGGGCGCTGACCATTCTGATCGCCCTGATGCTGCTCGACTTCCCCGGCAAACGGCGCATGGAACGCTGGATGATCCGTCGGCAGCGCGTCCGCTCGGCGGTCAACCGTCTGCGGCAACGCTTCAATCGGCCGCCGCTGGTGTTAGATGAAGAGCTGTGCCCGAAGGTCGAAACCGAGGAAAAAAGCCTCACCCCCCAATAACCGCTCCGGGAGCTGTCGCCATGATCCACCTGCCTGTCCTGCTGCTTTCCCTGGTATTGACCGCCGCCGATGTGCCGGTGGAGGCCGATGTCGTCATTCGCGGCGCAACCCTGCACGATGGCAGCGGCAAGGCGGGCGTGGTGGGCGACCTGGCGATCAAGGGCGAACGTATCGTGGCCATCGGCAAGTTCGAGACGGCCGGCAAGCCGCGCATCCTCGACGGCAAGAACCTGATCGTCGCCCCCGGCTTCATCGACCTGCACACCCACAGCGACGGCGGCTTGCAAAGCGGCACCACCAAGGCCAACCTCAATTACCTGACGCAAGGCGTGACCACCGCCGTCACCGGCAACTGCGGTTCCGGGCCGACCGACGTCGCGGCCTATTTCAAGACGCTGGAAGCCGGCAAGGTCGGCAGCAATGTCATCCACCAGGCGACGCACAACAACATCCGCTCGCAGGTCATGGGCAACGCCAACCGCGCTCCCACCGCCGCCGAGCTGAAGAAAATGGAAGCCATCGTGGACAAGGCCATGCAGGACGGTGCGTGGGGCCTGTCCACCGGCCTGATCTATAACCCCGGCACCTACTCGAAGACCGATGAGCTAATTGCGCTGGCCAAGATTGCCGCGAACCACGGCGGGTTCTACGCCAGCCATATTCGCGACGAAGGTTCGGGCCTGCTCTCCGCCGTCGAGGAAGCCCTGACCATCGGCCGGGAAGCGAAGCTGCCGGTGCATATTTCGCACATGAAAGCCTCCGGTCGCGTCGCCTGGGGCAAGGCCGCCGACGCGGTGGCGCTCGTCATGCAAGCGCGGAGCAAGGGCCAGGCCGTGACAGCCGACCAGTATCCGTACATCGCCAGCAGCACCTCGCTGTTCGCCACGGTGGTGCCGGCGCAATTCCGCGAGGGCAGCCAGAAGGAATTCCTGGAACGTCTCGCGGATGCCGAGCAAGGACCGAAGCTGCGCGCCGCCATCGAGGATCGCCTGAAAGGCCGGGAGAAAGCCCTGAAGATCGCCGCCTATTCGCGGCGGCCCGACTTCCAGGGCAAGGACGTGGAAGCCATCGCGGCCCAGGAGAAAAAGAAGCCGATCGACGTGGTGCTGGAAATCCTCCGCAACGGCGGGGCGCAGATCGTCAACTTCGGCATGAACGAGGAAGACGTGCGCCTCATCATGAAGCAGGACTTCGTCGCCACCGCCAGCGACGGCGCGACCATGACGCCCAGCTCCACCGTACCGCACCCGCGCTCCTACGGCACCTTCCCGCGCAAGATCGGCCGCTACGCCCTGGCCGACGGCGTCATCACCCTGGAACACGCGATCCGCAGTGCCAGCGGCTTGCCGGCGGACATCCTCAAGCTGCCCGAACGCGGTTACTTGAAGCCCGGCTACTTCGCCGACCTGGTGGTCTTCGATCCGCGGACCTTTCGCGACGTCGCGACCTACGAGAAGCCGCACCAGTATTCGACCGGCGTGAAGTATCTCTTCGTCAACGGCCAGCTGGCCATCGAGGACGGCAAATCCACCGGGACGCTGGCCGGCAAGGTGCCGCGGCATCAGAGCAAGACCGGCGAGAAATAGCGCATCAGTCCTTCGACGTCAATGACCGCAATCGATCCGCCTTTTGCGAGCAGTTCTCGGCGGCGGCAAGTTGACCCATTGCCGCATAGGCAGTTGCCACGCGCTGGTATTCCGCAATGCCGAATTCCAGCGACTGCCGGTGCTTGGTCGAGAACCAGCCTGGCTTGAGGTGCCAGAACTCGCGTGGTTCCTTCCAACCGTTCCTGGGCGACGCGAACGCCGAGACCGAGTTTGCTGGTTGCAAAGTCTGTCCGACGGGGGCCAGCAGCGCGTCGATGGCCTTCTCCTGCCCGGTGGCGTCGGACACCTGCACCCAGCGCAATTCCTCCGGCAATTCCCAGGAACTTACCTCGATTAGTTCAAAGCCTGGGCGGTACAGCCGCACGCGGAGGGTGTGATCGAAGTGCTTGCCGTAACTCAAGGCGATGCAGTTCCAGATCCAGCCATGATCGACGGCGGCTTTCACCTGCGGGCAGGTGCGCCCACCGGGCCAGACCCGCATCGGCGTCAGCCGGTAGCTGCTCGGTCCCATGAATTCAATGCAGCTGTCGTCCTTCACGATGTCCACCCGAAAGGCATGGATTTCATCCGGGGGCGCATCCACCGCGACGCTCGGCACGCAGGATATGGACGGGTAGACGTAATGACAGGGCACGAACGGAATGCAGCCGGTCAGACCGGCGAGCAGGAGTAGCAATCCGTACCGCAAGGCGATTTCCGGGCGCATGGCAAGTCTCCAGATTGCAGGCAAATGGCTGGGGGCGTGGTTTGGAGAAGGTGGACCGCAGGCGCACTATCGAAGCGCGCGGCGAACATACCCTCACTAGCCGACAAATCAAGTGCGGTTCGTTCAAAGAAAAAGGACTGGGTG
>JAGVLI010000433.1 GCA_020054355.1 Planctomycetales bacterium
GCGGCGAAGGCCGCTTCGGCTGGGCCGATACCCAGGGCAGCGATGTGGTGTGGGAGACGGTACATCGCGCGGACGGGGTGCGCGTCTGGTACGCCGAGGGCAAGGTGCGGCCGCACCTGTTGCTGCCGGTGATGCCCGTGAAGGCCGTCGTCGTCACGCAGTATCGCGAAGTGGTCGATCGGTTCGGCGCGAAGCACTTGCAGCATCAGACCGATCTGTTCGCGCAGACCGACAGCAAGGCAGCCGTCCTGCTCATGAAGGTGATGGGGCCGTCGGTGCCAAAATTGACCGAACAGTGCCTGGGACAGTTCGGCTTGTTCTTTTCCGGGATGTCGAACTACCTGTACCGTCATCCCGAGCGTACCGACACCTTGCTGAAATAGGCGGCTGGATTCATCAGGGCAATGGCGCGGCGGGCGCTAGTTGGCCACCGACATCTTGCCAGTGTTCCAGCAAAATACGCCGCACTTCGCGGACAGCCAGCGGATGGTGATGGACCGTGAAGTGATCGGCCGAGACGATCAATTCCGAATCCACGTCCGCCAGGTGCGAACTCGTATAGGGCACGACGCCGTCGCTCGCCTCGTTGCCGACGATCGGCCGGGTCAACTCCCGCAGCACGGTGCGCGGCGCTGCCTTGCCAATGATCGAATGAAAGCGCACGTCGGCCGGCCGTTCGCGGGCGCTCAGCAATTGCAGCGCGGACGAATTGGGTGAAAGCAGGTCCACGCTGGTCGGCGGCGTCCAGCCGTCGGGGTTCAGCTTCATCAATTCCTGGGCCGACTTCATCAGGTCGCGCGGCAATTCCACGAAGTGCGCGGCCAGCCGGCCGGGCAGCGATGGTCCGAGCAGCGATCCTCGGTGCGGCGTGCCGATGAACACCACCCGGCGCACCTCCGGCTCGCGCGCGAAATAAAAGACCTGTTCGAGTTCATTGCGCACCGTCTGATCGACGGGCAGCTTGTCGAGCGGCCGTTTGCTGACCAGGCGGAAAAAGTCGTCGCCGCTGTCCGTGGTCAGCAAGCGCGAGACCAGGCCGCCCATGCTGTGGCCAACCATTACCATTTGCTCGAGGGCCAGGTCCGTGCCGCGCGGGTCCAGTTCAGCCCGCAGCGTATGCAGAGCGTGGCGCAGATCGGCGGCGGCTTGCAGATAGCCGGGGCCAGTCGGATAGAGATAGAACCAGAACTGGTAGCGGTCGCGCAGCTCGGGATCGGCCCGCAGGTCGTTGAACATCGGCGCCCAGGTCAAGGGCGACGACAGCAGGCCGTGGACCATCAGCACGGGAATCTTGCCGGGCTGATACGGCTCCAGCAGGTAGATGCCCGTTTGCGCGGCGAGGCTGTCCGGCTTCAGGAAGCCGAGGAAATCGGCGCTCTGCAAATCGGTGTTGCCCAGGAAATAGGCCAGCGGCGTGGTCAGGTCGCTTTCCAGGGGCACGGTTCGGCCGCATACTTCGATGGCGGCCTTGTGCAGTGGGTTGTAGAGTTCCAGCACGCCGGCCCGCCGCCGGTGCAGATCAGCCAGCCCGCCCTCGAAGCGAAAAAAGGCGCTGACCGGAAAACTGACGGCATCCGGGTAAAACGCATGACGTGCAGCCG
This sequence comes from Planctomycetales bacterium, assembly GCA_020054355.1. Lineage (GTDB taxonomy): Bacteria > Planctomycetota > Planctomycetia > Gemmatales > Gemmataceae > JAGVLI01. Next base: position 1,602 of record JAGVLI010000433.1, read on the forward strand.
GTCGGGCCGAGACCCGGCTGCCGATCAACGGCACGCCCAGGCCATATTGTCGATGCCGGTTCGCCAGCCCCACCGCTTCGTAGTCGCTGGCCAGCAGGAGCGGGCCGAACTCTTCCGGCCCCCAGGCAAAACCATGATGCTGCACGGTCAGGGAAAAGCCCTGGCCATCGGGCGTGGGCAGGTGCAGTCGTTCGCGCGGGTCGAGCCGCCCTGCTTGCTGCGCGGTGCGGATGCACTTGGCCAGCGCCGCGTTGTACAGATCGCAGGCCAGCCGGAAGCGCGGATCGAAGGGTGTGGCATCCGTCCCTGCCGGAGCTAGCGAGAACGAAGTCCCGGCCATCGCTGGCTGGTTGTCAAAGAGATAGTGGTAGGCGTAGCCGGCGCAGAGGTAGTAGAACACGCAGGCGTCGGCTTCCCCGGCTTGCTCGCCCAGCCAGTGGCTGAGTTCGGCCAGGGCGAACAGGCGGTCGGGTTGCGGGGCGCGCTCGGTTTCCGCCTGCAGGCGCAGGAAGCACTCGCGCGGGTTCTCCGCGCAGGCAGCTTCGAGGTCGAGCTGCCGCAAGGTCTGCAACGTGCGCGACGACAGCATGTCGCTGGCGCCGAGGCTGGCCTCGAAAGCACCGAAAAGCCTGTGGCCCTCCGCGCGCCGCACCCAAATCTGCGCGCAGCCCGAACTGCCGACTGCGGCAAACAGCAGCAGCCAGACCAGAAGACGATGAGCAGGCCAGCGAACGCAGGTCACAATGAGGAGTCCCTCCGCGGCGCGGTCGATCCGCAGCGCGGCGAGGATAACGTCCGCGTCCGGCAGGTCAAGTACGCCATCCGCCGTGGCGTTTTGTGCAAGCTGGGTGAAGCGGCAGGATCGCGCAGGTCGAGCAGCGAAATTCAGAACTCGTCTGGAGCTTTTTCATCCGATCTTTACAATCCCCGCCCGCGGCGCGGACCCATCACCTCCATTCATTCACATAGCCAAACATGATTGCTTACGATCGCAAGCATTGGTTTCAGCTGATGTTCACCGTGCGCGGCACGATCCTGCCTCGCGTCGCGCCCGACCTGGCCTACTTCTTCCTGGGAACGCTGGCATTGTGCCTCTGCAATCAGTTCCTGTTCGCCGTGCCCACGCTCAATTCCCTGGGGCACACCGTCATGGGCGTGACGGTGGGCATGCTGATCGTCTTCCGCAACAACTGCTCTTACGACCGCTTCTGGGAAGGACGCAAGCTCTGGGGCGGCATCATCACGCACGCCCGCAACCTGGTGCGCACCGCCGCAGCCTTCGCCGCGGAACCCGTCGATGATCTGGCCGATCTGGTGACGGCCTATGCCCACGCGCTGAAGCAGCATTTGCGCAATCAGAAAGACCTGAGCGAAATCGAAGCGTTGCTGCCGGCCGACACCTATCGGCGCGTGGCGGCCGCGGACAATCCGCCGGCCTTGCTGGCCTGGTACATCGGCAACTGGGTGAAACAACGGCAGACGGCAGGCCAGTTCGATGCCGCCACCGGCCGCGCCCTGGACAACTGCGCCGCCGGGCTGATCGATTGCCAGGGCGGCTGCGAACGCATCCTGACCACGCCGCTGCCCTTCGCCTATGCCGTGCATATCCGCCAGATGCTCATGCTCTATCTGTTGACCCTCCCGTTCGTCCTGCTGCCGTTGATGGGCTGGCTGGCGGCGCCGGCCGTGGCAATCATTGTCTTTGGATTGCTGGGCATCGAGACCGTCGGCGTAGAGATCGAAGACCCATTCGGCGACGAAGCCAACGACCTGGGCATCGAGAATTTTTGCGCGCAGATTCGCCACGAGCTGCAAGCGACCACGGACGCCGCCGAGGCGCGCGTCGGCGGACTGCGCC
>JAGVLI010000044.1 GCA_020054355.1 Planctomycetales bacterium
CGAGCGGGCTTCCAATTCCGCCAGGCGGGCCAGGAGCCCGCGAATAATCGCCTGGGCCTCGGGGGCTTGGCGCGCGATCGGGTCTTCCGTGATCTCCAGAGCCATGCTGCCGTTGTCGCAAGTGTGCAGCTGCGCGGCAAGCCCCCGGCTAAAAAATCGGCAGCGGGGTGTGAACGATTACCAGGAAGCCAGCCAAGCCGCCAGCACCACAAATTGCATGCGAATTCGCTTCGGCTTGTTCCAGTCGCTGGAAAACCATCGCGCAGGCCGCATCGTACTGCTTTTCGCGCGGCGGGTCGAGCCGTCGCTGGGCTTTTGGATTGCACCTGTTTCCACTGGGAGTATGCTGAGGGCAACAGCACACTGAAGCGGAAACTCGCAGGCGGTAACGCAACATGGTCCGATATTCCTTTCCCGGCAAAGTGGTCCTGGTCACTGGCAGTTCGCGCGGCATGGGCGCTGCGATCCTGGAAGCGTTTGCCCGCGCGGGAGCGACGTGCATCGTCAACTATTGCAACGACGCCGAAGGGCAGAACCGCAAGGATGCGGAGGAGACGGCGGAAAAGCTGAAGGCGCTGTCGGCGCCAGTGCATGTGCTCGAAGCGGATGTGCGCCGTTACGATTCGGTGGAAGCCTTGATGAAGCAGGTGAAGGACGTTGCCGGCGGACTGGATATTTTGGTCAACAATGCAGGCGTGCTGCGCGACCGTACCGTGCGGAAGATGACGCCGGACGACTGGAGCGCGGTGCTCGACACGAATCTCGACGGCGTCTTCTGGTCGTCGAAACTGGGCGCGGAAATCCTGCGCGACGGCGGGCGGATCGTGAACATCGCCTCGATCGCGGGGATCGTCGGCTTTCACGGGCAGGCCAACTACGCGGCCGCCAAGGCGGGCGTCATCGCGCTGACGAAAGTGCTGGCGAAGGAACTGGCGCGGCGCGGCATCACCGTCAATGCGGTGGCGCCAGGCGTGATCCAGACGCCGATGATCGCGGGTATCAAGCCCGAGATGCAGGCCGAGTACGAGAAGCAGATTCCGATGGGCCGATTCGGCAAGCCCGATGAAGTGGCCCACGCCGTGCTGTTCTTCGCCTGCGAGGAGAGCGGCTATATTACGGGGCAGACGCTGCCGATCACGGGGGGGTGGTTCTGAGCGGATCAGGAATACATGAGGGGTAGTTTCCAGATTCATCGTGGCGCGTGTGATGATCCGCGCGAAACGATGAATCAAAAAAGCTACTCTTCGCGCATCGCAATGATTTCGCGGCTGAAAGCGCTATCGTTCGGGTCCACTCCAGCGGCCAGCATCATCTCGTGCAATTTCTCGATGCCCACTGGCTCTCCCGTAATCCCCAGTTCCGCGAAGGCTTTCGCAGTCGCGGCGCTGATAGCCGGTTGCGACAAGTCGGCATCCCGCAGCAGGCGTGTCCCCCGTTCGGCGGACGATTCCTCAGCGGGCCGCTGTTCCAGATGCAATCGTAACCGAGCGAGATCTTGCTCCACGGCTGCCAGTCTCTGTTCCAAGGCTTCAATCGTCGTGGACATGGTCACTCCCCGCCTGCGTGTCCGCGGTTGGCCTTCGTCCACTTTACCACAACCGCCGGGCGCTGTTGATGGCGAGTTTACTTCGCCTTCACGTCGAAGCAAAACAGCAACTCCTGATCGCGCAGGTAGAGCCGGCCGTTGGCCACCACCGGCGGCGTCCAGATTTGTCCACTGGGTTTCTTCAGCTTCGATTTCTGCGGAATCGTGAAGCGGCCCTTTTCCTTCCATTCCTTGGTGCTGAACTCCACCAGGGCGGCTTCTCCGGTGAATTCGCAGTAGCAGTAAAAATGGCCGTCGGCATAGGTGATCGACCCCGGACGCAGTTTCTTATCGGTCCAGACGATCTTGCCTTCCTTCAGTTCCTGGCAGGCCCAGCCCTGCTGCACGCTGCCGAAGACATGGCCTTCCCGGAGCACCACCCCGCCGTGATGGTTTTGAAAATTCTTGTTGCTGTAGACCGTCTCGACCTTGAATTGCTTGTCTTCCAGGTTGAGCTTGATGAGGTCGCAGCCGTTGCCGGCGCCGACCGTGGCGTAGACCAGATTGTCCTGAACGAGCGGGATATTGACGACCTCGGTCGAATAGCGCGGCTGGCGTTTGTAGGACCAGAGCAGCTGGCCATCCTTGGCGTTGACCCCGGCCAGGCCGGCGTTCGTCAGGACCACGTATTGCCGGACCCCGTGGATCACGGCCGTTTGCGGGGAAGCGTAGCTGCACTGATCGGTGAGTTCCTTCGAGCGCCAGAGAAGTTGGCCGGTCTTCTTGTCGAGGGCGGCCACCGTGCCCTTCGGTCCGCCGGGCGTGCAGATCAACTGATCGCCATCGACCAGCGGCGACCAGGTGAAGCCCCAGCCGAGCTTGGGCGGCCCGCCGCCGATGGGGTTGACCTCGGCCTCGAAATCCTTGGGCAGGTTCTTGCGCCAGCGCTCCTTGCCGTTGGCGGTCTCCACGCAGACCAGGTCGCCCAGGCCGCTCAGCGCGTAGAGCACGTCGCCGTCTACTGTCGGGGTGGCGCTGGGGCCGGCGCTCCAGCTGTTGCCCTTCCAGGTGAAGAGCGGGCCGAGTTTCGTGGCCCAGGCTTCGCTGACGCTGCCATCCTTGACGTTCTTGAGGTCCAGCGCGAAGACGAACTCCTCCTCGCCGCGACCGCCCATCGTGTAGAGGCGGTCGCCGACGATGGCCGGCCCCGAGTAGCCGACGCCCGCGTTGTTGTAGGTCCAGAGGAGCGTCGGGCCGGCTTTCGGCCAGGTGGAGAGCAAGCCGGTTTCCTGGGAAACGTCGGTGCGTTCCGGTCCCCGGTACTGCGGCCAGTCGTTGGCGAGCAACGGCAGGGACCAGATCAACAAGCCCAGAAACAGCAGTCTGCGGCTCAGCATGATGCACCTCGCGAAAACGAATCTTTCGGACAGGGCATTGCACGCTCCAAACGGGAGAGGGGTCGAGGGGAACAGTCCTGGCTTCGAGTCTGAGGATTCTGACGCGGCGGCCAGACTAACTATTCGACGCGGCGGATTTGCCTGAAATGAGCGCTAAAAAAAGCCAACTGGTCTTGAACGATCGCACCGCGATTGGCGAAGTTGGAGGAAGATTTGGTCAGCCGCTCGCGCGGTATGTGCTAAACCGCAAGCGGGGGCATGGGAACGATGCCCACACAACTTGTTCAGCACGGCTTGTGTCGGCCGTGCGCCGTTTCACAAAAAGTCCTTGTCGCGCCGTCGTTGACGTGGCGAACGACGGAATGTCCGGGTCCGACATCCGCAGCGATGTAAACTGCCGTGACCCAGCACCGGCCTGTTCCTGGCGGGCGTGTCCGCTCGTAATACAGCGATGCCCGACCACGGTGCCCGAGACCGCCTGAACTTGCCCCGATTCCACATTCCCATTCCCGGTGGCTGCAAGAACCCGGCTTCCGTCTGTTCAGACGGCACCGCGCGTGGGTGGAATCGCTTGGCGCCGCGCTTTGCATGAGTCCGAGGACAAAACTACTCAGCGGCGAATCGCCGACTGAATGCTGTGGGACCGCTCCGGGCGAAGTTTGACTTCGCCCTTGATCGGCCACTTCGGACTGTCAACATGCGGAGGTTCGCCGGGCCGTCCATTGAGTAAATCTGGACGCGATTGAAGGGACCAGCGGGTATTCGCCCGAGCCGTTTTTTTGCGGCACCCTGCAAGGGGAGAATACCGATTGCGACACGCCGCAGGGGCGGATAGGCTTCCGCCTGACGCTGGGGGAAACCAGCGGCACCTGCACGCTGGGGGAAGGTGCGCGCTGGGCGGGGAAAATGCGAAGCCGCAAGCGGCGACATGTCATTGAGGGACCGCGATGCTTGCCACTCGATTCACTCAACTGCTCGGTTGTGCGCTGCCCTTGCAGCAAGCCGGCATGGGCGGCGTGGCCCAGCGCGAGCTGGCCGCCGCCGTGGC
>JAGVLI010001113.1 GCA_020054355.1 Planctomycetales bacterium
CGGCTCGCCGTCGGTCGCCACGGCCACCGGCATCTCGGGCCCGCGCCAATCGCGGATCGACACCGCCCGCTGCGCGAGTACGGCAAACAGCGCTCCGCCGACAATCGCCGCTAAGATCCACTCGCCGCCGCGCGTCTTGAGCGAGACAAACGGTCCTTGCGCTGTGAGCATCACGCCGAACACCAGCAGCACCAAAGTGCCGCCGACGTAAATTAACAGTTGCATCGCGCCAACGAAGTCGGCACCGGCCAAAAAGAACAAGCCGGCGGTCGAACCCAGCGAGAGGATCAAATAGAAGGCCATCCGCACGATGTTGCTCGAAAGCACAACCGCCAGCGCGAAGACGCAGGCCACGAGCCCGAACAGCAAGAAGAAGAACGACTGCCAGTTGATCGGGTCATTCACGGCTGGGCCCCTCCGCGGCGATCGGCAGCCAACTCGGCGGTGCCCGCAGCTTCTTGCCGTGGGGCAATCATCGGGGAAACAGGCCGTAGTGTGGCGGTTCGCGCGACCGGGGCCGGTTCGCTTGCGGCTGGAACCGGCCCTTCGACTAGCGCCGGAGCCAGTTGCGCTGGTTCGTGAAACGTGCCGAGCACGTTGGTTTGCCAGGGCATTCCGCTGGGGAACCAGACGCCGGTCCACAGCGCCGCTCCCACGAACATGACCGCGGCGATCGGCGTGCAGTACTTCAAACAGGTCTTCATCACCTGGTCGATCCGCAATCGCGGGAGGGTCCAGCGCACCCAGATCATCAGGGTGACGCCGAGCACCGCCTTGAAAACGAAATTCAACAGCCCGAGTAAGTTGACGAACCAGGATCCGAAGGAGGTCTGGGCGCGATCGATACCCACGAGCGACGCCAGGCTATCGACAATCGGAATCGGCCCGTGCCAGCCGCCGAAAAACAGGATTGCCCCCAGCGCGCTGACCGTGAACATCGAACCGTATTCGGCCATGAAGAAGGCCAGCCAGCGGAAGCCGGAGTATTCGGTATGGAAGCCGGCCACGAGCTCGCTCTCGGCTTCGGCCAGGTCGAAGGGGGCGCGGTTAACGCTCGCCGTCGCGCAGGTGAAGAAGACGAAGAATGTGATGAACGTAAACGGATCGTGGAATAAAAACCAGTTGCTAAACAGCCCTCGCTGCATGTCGGCGATGACCACCAGATCCATGCTGCCAGCGATGAGCACCGGCACCACGACGCACAAACCCAACGGCACTTCGTAGCTGACGACCTGGGCCGCTTCGCGCATGGCGCCGAAGAGCGACCATTTCGAGGCCGAGGCATAGCCCGCCAGAATCACGCCGAAGACTTCCAGTCCGAGCACGGCCAGAATGAAGAACACGGCCACATTCATCTGCTGCACGGCCCAGCCGCTAGCAAATGGCAGCGCCAACAGCGCCACGAATGAAGCCGTGAAACTGATGTAGGGAGCCAGCCGGAACAGCGTTTCATCGGCATCGGCCGGGCGCAAGTCTTCCTTGGTGATGAGCTTCAGGCCGTCGGCCAAGAGTTGCAGCCAGCCGAATTTGCCGCCGCAACGTGTCGGGCCGAGCCGATCTTGGATGCGGGCAGAGATCTTGCGTTCCATCCAGACGAACGCCATGGCGCCAATGAAGGGCACCAGGATCAAGAGCGCACACTGGATCGCCCCCGTGACGAGATAGGCCACGGCCCAGGGGAGCCCCACGGTTTCGGCAAAAAACTGTGCCACGTAGCGCGTCCTGCGAGCAGAACCGACGGCGGCTGCCCGACTTCCGACGTCTGGTGCGGAGCCTGGAAGCCCGTCTGGTGCGATTTCAAGAGTGTGAAATATGGCACAAGGCTGGCGCTGCCTACAAGCCCCCGCGACAAAGAATTCCGCGACCGGGCAAAGGGCACGCGGCGACCGATTAAACCGCACTGAATTGCCGCGCGTTGCGACGGAGATCGGCATCGAAATCCTGCCGGTCTCGGGGGCACGCGAGCAAGTTGCGCGTGCGTCACGGGCTCTGCCGGCTCTGCCCGTGCTGTGATTCAGGGTGTCATAGAGCGTGGGCCACGCCCATGGCGCGCGAACTAGCAAAACTGAAGCACTACACAACGGTTGCCGATTGATTGTGATTCGGCATGCCTGCGGTTAGCATACAAGAGCTTGAGGCGGCCCGCGTCGCCGCGCTTCCGCGGTTGGCCGACCGCGGCCTCGAATGAATCGAGGTTCGGCCCAGCCGTAGCTCTGCCCGGGGCCAATTTGCCATGTCAATTGCAGTCACCTGTTCGTCTTGTCACAAGACCTTTCCGGTCAAGGACAAATACGCAGGCGTTCGGGGCAAATGCCCTCATTGCGGCGGCGAAATACAGGTGCCCGGCGCCACGTTGAAGGCCGTTATCTTGCCTGATAGCGGCGGTACGGAAGGGCTGTCGATCTCAGACGCATCGCTCTCGGACAACACGCTGAGCGATAGTACCTTGACGACCAGCACCGTCCGCGCCCCGAAGCCGGGTGGGGCCAAACGGCCCGTCCCGGGTCGCCC